>CAZSRE010000029.1:0-8794 GCA_964609195.1 Candidatus Woesearchaeota archaeon
TAATTTTTTTAGAAAGAAATGACAATAATCAATGGCAATGGGTTTGTGCTAAGGACTTGGAAGAAAGGTGATGAAGAAAGCTTAGTCGAGAATGCTAACAACAAAAAGATATGGTTAAATTTAACACATACTTTCCCGCATCCATATAAAATGCAAGATGCTAAGAAATGGATAAAATTTACTAATAAAAGATTGAACAAAAAAACTATCTTTGCTATAATTATTAATGAATCTGCTGTTGGGTGCATTGCTTTTGAGCTTGGAAAGGGTGTATACTCAAAATCTGCAACTATTGGCTATTGGCTTGGAGAAAAATACTGGGGAAAGGGAATTGTAACTGAGGCATTGAAATTGGTAACAGATTATGCCTTCAAAAACTTTGATATAACCAGGATTGAAGCGAAAGTGTTTGAGTGGAATCCAGCCTCTGCTAGGGTGCTAGAAAAAGCCGGATATTCTCGTGAAGCAATATTAAAAAAGAAGGCCTTCAAAGATAATAAGTCAATTGATGAAGCGGTTTATGTTAGGTTTAAGGATTAATTGTAATCTTTTTTTATTTCAGAAAGCTCTTTCTGTATCCTTAATTTGCTCATTATCGCTTTTTTCTTTGATTCAATCTTTGATTTAAGTTCATTAGAGATTTCTAGGTTCTGTCTCTCTATCATATCTACTTCTTTCAAAAATTTCTCTTCTGCCTTTCCAAGATCATAATACAGGCTGAGGTAATTGCTGGAATCATCACGCATCTTTTTCTCGAATCTTTCTATCTCATTCATTGCAGATGTGATTCTCTGCTCTGGAATATTCCTAGGTTTTGGAACTTCTATCCTGACATTATCATATTTATCAACAACAACAGGGTTTCTAGGGCCAAAATACTCTAATTTAGCACTTGGCCTGGATTCCTGAGATTTAAGTCTCTTAAGAACATCTAATGTTGACTCTCTTTTCTTGCTGTCATCTTTTTTTTCTTCCATATTAGTCATTTCCATAGCTATCTTATAAGTATTTAAATTTATCTTTGCTATAATAAGAAATAACAGTAAATATTCATACCTAAATATAGTATCCTTTATCCAAATATTTAAATATAACCTTTAACACCAAAATCATACAAAAAGTACTGTGATAACATGGAACTTGACAAGAGCATACTAAAACGGGTAAGTGAAAAAATTGGGGGGGACGAGTTTAATCCTTTCAAGAAAGTTGTGCCTGCATTATTGAGAAAAGGCTTGGATAGCGTGAATCTTTCTATGTTTGATGATGTTACCAAGAGAGAATTACTAAATGCTGTTGGAGATGAATATGTAAAGAAGGGAGACGTTGCAGAAGCAATCAAGGCATTCTTGATGGCTGGAAATAGATTAAAATTGATGCAAATTGGAGATAATTATGTCAAAGAGGGATTATTCAATAACGCTATTGATGTGTATAAGCTTGCTGACAGCAGAGATAAATTAAGAGAGGTTGGAGTAAAGTGTTTGCAGGAACAGAGAGTAACAGAGGCTGCAAGAGCATTTGAGCTTATAGACGATGAAGAAGGATTGGTTAAGGTTGGGGATTTATGCTTAGATAGAGACAGGAAGGATCTTGCCATTGAGGTTTATGCTAAATTGCAGGATAAGGCCAGACTAATGAGGCTTGGAGACATGTGCATGCGGGAAAACAAGTTTGTGCTTGCTGCCAAGGCTTTTGAGCTTGCAAGTGACAGGGAAAGGCTGACTAAAGTTGGAGATGCTTTCTTGAAGACAGGATTGTTATCAAGTGCGTTAAGAAGTTATCAGCTGGCAGATAACAAGACCATGGTTGACTTTATCAGAGAGAATTTCTCAGAAAGCGAGATTACAGACAAGACATATATGTAATCAAATATTTATGTTATATTTACTATTCTATAGTAACTAAAATCTTATAAAGAGTTCTACTTTAAAGTTGTAAAATGGCATACAAAGATAAGGCTAATGAGTATTGGGATGGGCTTATTGAATTAAAACTGGAAGAATACAGAAGATTTTATTCCAGGCATGATTCTACAAAAGCAAAGATAATAATCCTAGGCGGGCTGGAAGAGAAGCTAGCAAAATTAAAGGTGGAAATAAAAGACGATGGAAAAGTAAGAAGAATGCACAGGGGTCCTAGGAGCATAGATACTTATTTCTCCCAGATAAATGACGAAGGCGTGAAGGAAAATATTAATTATCTGATAGATCATCCAGATGGCAAACAAATAAGAAAGATGCTTGATGACAAAGAAGGCATAAAAGTTGCTAAACAGATTAGAATGCACAACTCCACTTATTATTTAGTCAGAAGAAACTTTGAAAAGAAAAAAGCTATACACACATATCCTCATGCCCAATTAGCCCATTATCTTTTAAATAATGGTTATAAAATTAAGAGCAGGTAAGTTTATATATTTTTATTCTTATAGATTACTATGCAGACTGTGAAAATAAAGTTCAGGGAGCTTGAGCTTGTCAAGACTGATTTCTTGCATGATAATCTGCATCTTGCTGTACATTATGAAGAGAATAAACAGCCTATGACCCTTGAGAGAGTATTCAACATTGATGATAACATCTCTATGTTTGCAAAAAACATCATAAGAGACATAAAAGAAGACAGCAAGAAGAGATATAAGAGTTCCAGCCAGGATGATCTTGAGTTCTTGTCTGGAATAGTCAATGTAATAATAGAAGAGCATGAAGATGGATTCATGGAGCTGAGGCTTATTGACAGCATAAGAAGATTGAAAGACAAGATAGGATTTTTCAGGAAAGTAAAATCTGCCAATAATTACATGTCAAGCTATCATGACCTTAATGAGACTAGGATAAAACTATAGCTTTCTTAAGAAGAAACCTAGGAAAGAAAATAAATAAACTTCTGCGCCCTAGCTGAAAATTGAAGTGTAAGTCCTATTCCCTTTATATTTTAAATTTAATATCTTGAATTGAATAAATTTTGTAATTTGTAAAACTGTGTTTTTTTGATAATTCGTCAAGCAATCTCATCAGTTGTTTTGCTCCAGCGATATTCTTCTCTGGATTTTCTGAAACTAAATTTTGGCTAATGACTTTCCATCCAACAGGTAGGTATTTAAATTTGGATATCTCTTTTATCTTTGCAGTCGGACCTTGTTGAATAAAATATCTTTGATTTAACAACCCAAGAACCATTGAAAATTCTTCAAATAATGTGAGACAAGCCCATCTCAGATTAACAAATTCACGATTTTCATAATATCTAATTGATTTTGAAAAGTACTCTATTATTGTATTCAGGTTTACTACCCCTTCGAACATTTTCTTGTTTTTCGCTATAGTTTTATATTCTTTTTTCAACCTTTCGAATGTATTTTTATTATCATAGTAAATTTTCAGGTTTAATTTACCTCCAACTTCGGCAGGCCAATAAAACTTCACAGTACTTATTTTTTTCAAGACATTCTTTAATGAAATAATCTGGATGTCAAAATAAGTAGTGTTGTACATGAATTCAGACCATTGTTCTAACTTTTCATCATCAACTATTATTACTAAATCAAAATCAGAATAAGGGGTAAACTCATTTCTTGCAAGTGAACCTTTAGCTCCAACTAAAAGTAAGCGGTCTTTAAATTGTTTTTTGGCATTTTTAACTAGTTCTCTCATGATGTTTTCTGGTTTTTCTTTCAATGGAGTAAGTGTCATATTTTCTTAATAAGTAAGATACTTTAAAAATATGTCGAAAAGAAAATCTACTTCTTAACTGTTGTAGTCTCTAAAAATAATTGTATCTGACAATGATAAATGATCATCCACGCCCTAAGGACGCTGTACCTCACGTGAGAGCTAAGCTATCTACTCAGCTTGATGCTCAAATGTCCAGCCATGCTGGCTCTGTTCAATGAGACTAGGATAAAACTTTAATGAACTCCATATAAATATTAAATAACAAACTTTTATTTTGTAGTCAAAATTCCAGTTAATTTTTCTAATAAGTAAGTATGAGTTTCTGGAATTATTACCACTTTCTCTAAACTTTCATGTTTCTCTAAACTTTCATGTTTAGATGTCCATTTTTTTTCTTTAATTCTAAAAGCAATTGGAATTTTATTGGTAATCTTCTCTTGTAAATGCCTTATATCCTCTTTAGTCACATAAAGTTCCAGATACATGCCATCATGGGCTGTTATGGTTCCATATTTATAACCTAATCTTTCGATTTCTGCATCTATAGGAACCATGATCTCTTCATGTTCTTCAATGAACCTTTTATATTCTATTGTTCTTTGTACCATTCTTATTACTATATAGTAGTATAAGTTATATATAAATCTATTGATTTAGTGTCTTATAGCATTTAAAGCTAATGCTGGCCATTTCTATGGCCTAGAACCTTGGATTTATACATTATAGGCATCTTCTTGTCTTTTTCTGATTTTTTACTCAGGAAGAATAATACTCCGCAACCAATCATGGCCATTACTCCAACTATGGCAAAGGTAAATCTAAAGTCATATATCTCGGCAAGTTTAGCTCCTAATGCTGCTGAGCCTGCTGTACCTAATCCAACAAGAGTAGAATAAATGCTCCATTCATACCCTTCCTTCTTCTTATCAAGATTTGTCGAGAACAGGCTTAAGAATGTTGGGAATGCCAATGCGCTTCCTATCCCCTGCCAGACCTGTATAAAGTATATGTGCTTTATATGAGTGGCAAAGATGTACATGAATGGGACAAAGGCCATCATTATCGTTCCTGCTATCAATAGCCTTTTTTTATGATCATGCTTGTCCACATATTTTGATAATGGAAGCTGCACAAGAGATTTAACAATTAGGAATAATGTAGATGAAAAGCCGACGGCAAATAGGCTGCTTCCTTCTAAGTCTTTTATGAAGATTGCAAGTATCGGCCCTATCAATCCAAAACCGGTTATCACAAATATGTCAGATACTATAAGCAGCTTGATTATCCTGTTCATATTGCCTCTTTTAATGTATTTTCAATCTCGAACACAACATCGCCCATCTGCTTTGCTGCCAGGTCATATAAGCGCTGGATCATCAGCTCATACATTGCCTCTTTTAATGGGCCGTGGCAATAGTCCAGGGCAGAGTTAAGCTTCAGGAACTCTGATGTGAATGCTGCCTTTGGAATACTGCATGTCATGCTCTTATCTTCGAACAATCTTGCCAGGTCTCTCGGGGTGTTGCTGCCGATGTCAATCACGCTTATATCCATCTTGCAGTTCTCACCAATAGAATATATTATCTCATACTTAAATACGTTGCCATTGTTTGTCTTTAGAAACGTAGCAGGCCTGCATTGTCTTGCAGCAAGATCAAAACAAGATTCATCATCGCAAGTCTTTCCAATAAAGAAATAATATGCAAATGAAAATATAAGCAAAGATGCTATAGCTAAAACTATAATCCTCTTTTTATCCATTAAAATAAAAAAGAAAAGTTAATTTATATACTTTATGACTATTTAGGTTTAGCATCTAGAAAGTCATATTTAATCAAAGCCCTACTTACTAGATCTTTCTCGCCGTCGCCATCAACATCGTCATATACTGATTTATAGACTTCGCGATAACTTACGTCAACTTCTTGACCTTCGCTAAGTTTTTCCCATAGACTTTTATGTGGTTTATCAGTCCCTTCTACTATGAACTTGCCGTGCTGGCATTTAAAGACAACTGCATACTTTTCAGGAATATGCACATCAACGTTTGTTACAGCTACCCCTATACCACCATCACCAGTCATGTCAAAAGTAGGACCTATACCGCTTCCGCTTCCATGTCTAGATGGTATGTATACCACATCAGATACCGTTGCATCTTCGTGCAAGATATCAGAAAGCTCTGTTTTGATTTCTTTGCAACCAGTAAGCAAACTAGCACCTATCCCCATTGCTAGTGCATATGGCATTGCTTTGTTTTTTATGTAGTCATTAATTCTCATGTTGCCTCCGTAATCACTATTATAGTTCGTTGCTGTTTATCAGCTCTACCCTGGTCTCTCTTGGATTAACCTTGCTTGAGGGAGCTACAAGATACTTGACGTTTGCTTTTTCTGCAACACCCACTATATCATGAGTAATTGCTCCATCAAATATTACAGCATAGACTCCTGTGCCAAGATTTGACAATGTGGCTGCCAATTCGCTGGCCGGAACTTTTCCAAGAATGTTGCTGTTCGGGTCTAGGATATAAGCTCCTCTTGTGCCAATCAAATCTGTAGACATGTCTTTGAAGTTCTTCTTCTCAGTTGGATTTATCTTTGAAGAAGCTGCAGGGCGTCTCCTAACTGGATCCTGGCGCTCTCTAACTTCTTTTACCTGAGCAGGCTCTTCTCTTGCATCGGTCCTTAAAAGCTCTCCCCTGATCTGCTCTACTGCAACTTTTCCGCGCAAGGCCTTGTGTATTTCTTTCTTAGAGATTTCCTCGACTTCCTTGCCATCCGGAGCCTTTATGACATAGTCTATTTCAGCTACGCCTAGAAGCTCTTTTATGATTAAATCTCCGCCTCTGTCTCCATCTACAAATACTGTCAGGATTTTTCTCCTGCTTAGGTCAATAATTGTCTTAGGCACATTTGTTCCGTTCATTGCTATCACATTCTTAATCCCATTCTTTAGCAAGTTAAGAACATCTGCTCTGCCCTCTACAACTATTACTTCATCGCCTTCCTCTACCCCAGGACCTGCAGGCAATTTGTCTTCGCCATACTCTACAATTTCCATCATCCTGACAGACTGAGCTACTTCTTCGGTAATCTCCTGGCTGTCTGGAAGAACAGAATCTGTAAGCTGTTTTAGAAGCTCTTTGGCCCTTTCTATGACATAGACACGCTTGCTAACCCTAACATCCTCGATCTTCTCGATCTTTACGCGGGCATTACAAGGTCCTATCCTTTGAATAGTCTCTAATGCTGCTCCTATGATCACTGTCTCTGCTTTATCTAAACTAGAAGGAATAGTAATTGCTCCTACTGACTTACCACTTCTTGTGTCTAATTTTACCTCTATCCTACCAATTCTTCCTGAACGTTGGAGCTCTCTAAGCTCTAAATCTGCTCCTAGAAGGCCCTCAGTCTGGCCAAATATTGCGCCTATGACATCTGGACGATCTACAACCCCATCGATCTGAATTTGAGTATGGACTATATATTTTGAACTTACTGGACTTATCTTTCCCATTTTCCTCACTTCCCATGTTATTATTCATTTTGATGATTAAATCTTATAGAACAAGACCTTAAACAGCCCCTATACTCCTTATTTTTACTGTTTTCTCTTAATTTCTTCTGTTTATCTGTTGAATAAAGGAAAATAAAGGCCCTTATGCCTGTTCCATTTTTGATTTATGATCATGTTGCCCGTAACACTAACCCTCAAGCTCATTGCTTGATAGTTATCGTCAGCTCCATTGAGTATTCTCGTGACGGGCTTACTAGAAGCTAGCAATAACTGATTTATATACTTTGCTATATACTTATAGAGCTTACAGATAACTTAAAATGCATTTATGGGCTGGGAAAGGTTTATATATTTGTTATTACTCTAGAATAGTACTATAACACGATATGTGTGAACGAAAATGACACTAGAACTAAGGCAAAACCTGAGACAAACTTTAGAAATAAGATTAGGCCAAGTTATACAACTTGCAAACCTAATGACTTATCCCGATGAAGTACTGAGTACGGTAGCTGGAGCTATCACATATAGCCCGGAGGCTGTAGAATCAGTTCTTAGTGCAATTAAAGACAAGGAAAGGCCTAAGGATAAAAAAGATGATGGGATAGAGAGAAAAGTCCAGACCATTTATACTGCGATTATACCATCAAAAGGAGATAGCGAAAAATTAGCTACATATGGGCTAATAGGATATCCTGACTTAAGGGCTATAAAAGATAAGATACCTGATTATCAGACTACCTTAACACCAGATGTAACATATATCGGCAGAAAAAAAGATAAACCTGAGATGGTTTTGTCAGATCATTTAAGGGGCTCTATGAGACTAGGACTTCTCCAGCTAGACCCTGCAAAATTTCCGGAGACATCTAGACTTGCAGCTCAATTAAGACATTTTGATGAATGGAAAAGAAAAAAACTCATAGAAGCTTATGTTATCATAGGAGACTCAAAGAGAGAATTTTTAGAAGAGTTCGATTATGGTACTTGTGGTGTTTTCAGGCAAGAAGACTTAGCTGAAAAGATGGAGCTTAGCGAATCAACAGTTTCAAGGCTGGTGACCAACAGGTGGGTTGAAGCAAGGGATGTTAAAGGGGAGCAAAGGTTCATGTACGTGAAGGACTTGTTTACTACAAGTGACGATTTAATTAGATATACGTCCATACCCGAGCTAAACAAGGTGCTTAGATTAGAGTTTGAAAGCGGAAAGTCATATTCTGACGGTAAGATTGCAGAGATGGTTAAGAAATTAGCAAGAAGAACTATCACTAAAATTAGGATGGAATCAGACATTCCAACAGCAACAGAGAGAGCGAAAGCATACAAATCTGGTAGTTTGCAGGAACCTTATAAAATCACTTAAGCTACATCACTTTAGAACATGAAGCTTTAGATAGCTCTTGACCTCATCATATATGCCGTAAGTGTCTTCTTTAAGATTATCATGATACTTTTCAAACTTATCTTTTCTGGCTATATATGTGAATAAAGGCACTTATAGCCAGGTTAAGATTTTGAAAAGAATTAAATAATAGAAGTTTATGGTTTTATTCATGGAAAAGAACAGATGCAACTGGCCTGGAAATGATTCCAGGATG
>CAZSRE010000030.1:0-8772 GCA_964609195.1 Candidatus Woesearchaeota archaeon
GTCTTGTTATTTATTGGATATTTCATATTAGAATTGATAACAAAGAAAGATAGATTCTTCAAGACACTCCAACCTTACTTGTTTGTAGCCTCTGGTTTAATCTCCATATTGATAATTGAGGGAGTAATCTATGCCTCATTAGGTTATAGTTTTCTGACAGTCTTTGAGGTGAATAATGAACATTATGCTACAACATTGCTTGGAGTCAATAGGGATTTAAGATATTATCCTGCGCAACTGTTTAATTACGACAGTTTAGGCAAGTATTTCCATTTTTTGGGTTATTATTTCTACTTTTCTTTATTGTCTATATCATTAATTTTATTCAAGAAAAGAAAAGAAGCGTATATCTTAATCATATGGCTTCTGCCTATAACATTATTCCTGCAATATGGCTCTATGAGCATTACACAATATCTCCTAATCCAGAGAATCTATAGGTTCCTAACAATAATATCAGTCCCTATGTGCCTGTTAATTGCGTATTATATTGCAAACATAAACTTCAAGATGGACAAATTCATCAAACCAGCATTAATGATAATATTATTGATAACATCTTTAGCATATACTTATAATGCCCATATTTATTTATATAAGTCAGTGGCAGACACAAAGCTGTCTGCTGAATTCCTATCATCCCAAGAGCCAAAAAATATCTTCGCAGATGAGACAACCATAGGCTATTATAACTTCTTTTTTAGCTATAAAAAAGAGCAGTTTCTTAAGAAGTTAGACTATGTAAAGAGCATAGATGAGATGCATGATTCATATGTTGTAATCAATGCTAATAGGGGGTATGTAGAGCTTCCAAATCTTAGATCTAGATTGCCAAGCTTCATCTCTCCCATACCGCAAGACTGGAAATTATTGCATACAGTTACAGAATCAGACATAGAAGCTTATAGAGCCTACAACACATCTATTTACTACGTTCCGTAACCAAAACTCTTATAAATATTTCTTACGCTAACCAGCTACATGTATATTCTAGGAATCTGGGACGGTCATGACGCAGGAGCATGTATAGTAAAAGACAATAAGATAGTTGTTGCTATAAACGAAGAAAGGCTTACAAAACGCAAGTTAGAAGCCTGTTTTCCAGGGAAATCTATACTAACATGCTTAGAGTATGCAAAATTAAAGCCAAAAGATATAAGCATAGTAGCAGCATCCACAACAGACTTCGCCAAAACATTAACTAGAGCTATTCCCTCTCTAAAGGAAAAATATTACCAGTTTAGAAGAAGAAAGATAGGTATGCCTCGCTTCCAGGATTTAAGAAGGAATTTCAAATATAAGATAACAGAGCTACCTTCTTATGGCTTTACTTACAAGGTTACTTCAAGAATTTTAAGAAAACAGCTAGGCAATCTTGGTTTTAAAGATTATAAGCTACATATAGTAGATCATCATTTAAGCCATGCAGCCGCAGCAGCCTTCACCTCCCCATTCAACAAAGCATTAGTTATTACTCTAGATGGCATTGGTGATGCCACCTCAGCCACAATAAACATATTTGACTCCGGCAAGATCAAGAGAATTTCTAAGATATCTGGAAAAGACTCTCTTGGCATATTCTATGAACAGGTAACTAACTTGCTTGGCATGAGAGAATTAGAAGATGAAGGGAAGGTAATGGCCCTGTCTAATTATGCTTATGAAGTTCCAGATGACAAGAACCCAATGATTGACTTCTTCAAAGTCTCTGGATTAAATATAAAATCAAGGCATTCTGTATCAAAGAGATACTCTTTATTAAAGAAAATATTATGGACAACTCCCTTAGAGCAGTTTGCATATATGGCCCAGAGAGTCCTGGAAAAGAACATGTATGAGCTGTTCGATAATGCAATAAATGAAACAGGAATAAAAGACGTTTGCTGGGCTGGTGGTGTTGCCAGCAATATAAAAGCTAACATGAAAGTAGCTGCATTAACTAATAATTGGTATATCTTCCCACATATGGGTGATGGAGGCCAGGCTGTTGGCTCAGCATTATATGCAAACTCATTAGTAACAGGCATTACAAAATATGAATTTAGCAATGTTTACCTTGGCCCAGATTATTCAGACCAGGAAATACTTGATGAGTTGAATAAGCATAATGAAATAAAATATGAATATAGGAAAGACATAGCAAAGGTAGCTGCAGATATAATAACAAAGAAAGATGAGTTCATTCTCTGGTTCCAGGGAAGAATGGAATACGGTCCTAGAGCTCTAGGCAATCGCAGCATCATTGCATCTGCTTCCAGCCAGGCAACAAAAGATAAACTGAACATTAGCTTCAAGAAGCGCAACTGGTTCCAGCCATTCTGTCCTAGTTTGTTAGAAGAAGATGCCAGCAAAATATTTGAAGATGTTAGTCAGCCAGACAGGTTTATGGTAATGGGTTATAAAGTCAAGCCATCCATGGTTGACAAAGTAAAGGCTGTAATAAATATAGACAACACAGCCAGGCCACAAATGCTAGGCAATGAAAATCCCCGCTATCATGAACTATTGAAACAAGTTAAGAAGAATACAGGTCTTGGCATAATCCTAAACACAAGCTTTAATCTTCATGGCTCTCCTGTAGTTTGCAACCCTAAAGATGCTATTAATGTATTGCTAAACACAAAAGCCAATTATCTAGCTCTAGGCAACTATCTCGTAGAAAAAATATGCTAAAAGAAAAATTCATGGAAATCCTGCCCTTCTTGATAGTTCTAAATGTGTTCATTATTTTATTAAAATACATCAATGTTGAGAGCAACTCTTTAATGTGGCTCACCCCAATGTTCTTTCTTGTTAACATCATAATAATCCTGGCAACATTCTTTATGAGCTCCAGGAAGATTAATCAATCATTTAATAGAATAAGCAAAAGAACATGGATATTGCTGCTTATAATATTTATAGTTGCCTTATCTTTCAGAGTGTTTGTTGCCCCGCATACACATAGAGTCTATTATGATGAAGATATTTATCTAAATATTGCCCAGAACATAGTGCATGACGGCAAGGCAATCCTCTGTAACCGTGGCACTCCAGACGATTGTTATGAAGGAGTGCTAAACAAGCAGCCGCAATCATTATCATTTTTCCTTTCTATATTCTTCCTTTTCTTTGGTGTAAATGAGACATTGGCCAGCTATATCATGATGATCATATCTTCATTGTCTGTTCCATTGCTTTTCTTCCTTGTATATCTAATTACTAAAAAAGAAGAGCCTGCATTATTCTCTTCTTTGATTCTTGCATTAACTCCAATACATATACTCTGGGCTCCGACAATAACTGGTGAGACCTTGCTTGTATTCTTCTCTATCCTTGCATTTACAGCAATCTATATCTATCTAGAAGACAAATCTACTTCTACATTGTATTTAGCAGCTTCCTTACTAGCTTTTACAGCACAGATACGTCCTGAGGCTCCATTGTTGATCCCTGTAGCCGCATTATTGTTCCTAAAAGAGAAATTTGACAATAAGCTTCTGCTTGCATTCATATTGCTGCTTGTATTATTCACTCCATATGTCCTTCAATTCAAAAATGTCTCGGGAGACACATGGGGAGCAGACTCTGGCCAGAAGATAGGCACAGGATATATTAAGCCTAACTCATATGTCAATTCAAAGTTCTTTATAGAGAACACAAGATACCCAGCATTATTCACAATCTTTGTATTGCCTGGAATAATATATCTTTTGTTTAAGAGAGAATATCTAAAGCTTTCTCTGATTTTGTCATGGTTCTTGTTATTTTTCGCTATGTACGCATTATTCTATGCAGGTTCATTTAACTATGGAGCAGATGTAAGGTTCTCTTTAACGCTATATGTTCCTATCTCAATCCTAATAGGTCTAGGCATATACATGATAAAATCAATCCTTCCATTAAAGAAAAAAGCAGTATCTTCCTCAATTCTGACTGTACTAATACTAGTCACATTTTCTCAATTTATCCCATTTGTCCATGCGATAGGAGAAGAGGCCTGGGATGCTAGATTATCACATGATTTTGCCATTTCAGAGGCAAAAAAAGCAGGTGATAATTGTTATGTCTTTACCCATGTCCCTACAATGTTCATTATAAACGACATACCTGCTCTACAGACATGGTATGCTAGCAATGAGAAGATTGTAAGTGATATATTTAAAAAGACTGATTGTGTGTTGTATGACGAGGGTTACTGGTGCGTTAATGTAGCACAATACAGGGACGGGGTTTGTAAATATCTGAAAGACAATTTTAATCTCGCTCCTATAAATTCGGCTACAGAACGGGAAAAAACATTCACACTTTATAAGATGGAAAGAAAATGATGAAGCAATTAAGTTTTGCAAAGAATGTAGTTATGTCTAATTTTACTAGGCTCAGCTTTCCTTACAAGCTTACATACGTCACCACATATAAATGCCAATCAAGATGCTTAGTATGTGACATCTGGAAAAAGGATCCTGTTGGAGAGCTTACCTTAGAAGAGATACAGGAGTTCTTCAAGAAATCAAACAAGTTCGCCTGGATAGATATTACAGGAGGGGAAGTGTTCCTAAGAAAAGATATAGTCCAGATTGTAAAAGCCATGATAGATAATTGCAAGAATCTATTCATGATCCATATTCCAACAAACAGTCTTATGCCCTCTATAATAGAGAAAAGAGTAAGGGAAATAATTGAGCTAAATCCTAAGTATTTTACAGTCACATGCAGCCTAGATGGCCCTCCAGAATTGAATGATAAGCTCCGTGGAATTCCTGGAGACTTTGACAAGGTTATAGAGACTTATAAGAGGCTAAGCAGTATAAAAAGTAAGAATTTGAAGGTGTTCATAGGCTTTACTCTCTCACATCTTAACAAGGGCACATTTAAAGAGACTTATGAAGCTGTTAAAAAAGAAATTCCCTGGATAAAGCCAAATGACTTCCATATGAATGTCATCCATTTATCAGAGCATTACTATTCTAACCAGAATGTAGATATAGGAAACAAGCAAGATTTCATACAGGAAGTTGAGCATTTTAGAAAGATGAGAATAAATGAATTTGGACCAATCCCCTATCTTGAGCATAAATATCTAAAGCTTGTTAAGAAATATATAGAGACAGGTAAAACTCCAGTTACTTGCCAGGCTTTAGCAGCCTCAGTATTCATAGATTCATATGGCGATATCTATCCTTGCAGCATATACTCAAGAAAACTGGCAAATATAAAAGATATAAATTATGATTTAGAAGCATATTGGCAGACTGAAGAGATAAAGACAATAAGAAAAGAGATAGAAGAAGGAAAATGTCCACATTGCTGGACTCCTTGCGAAGCATATCAATCAATTCTTGCAAGGATTGGCAGAGCATAGCTCTTAATTTTTCCATTAAAGCTTTTTTATAAAAAGGTTTAAATCAAAAGTTATTTAAATCTCATTTGAAATTTACATGATATATGATAGGAAAAAGAGGGTTGAAGCCATTATCTAGTACTGTATTGAAAGAAATATCTATGCCTAGCAAAAAAAAGACAGGTAAGAAACAAAAAGCTGGCAAGGTTATAAAAAAGACTGATAAGACAGAGTCTGTCAGACTAGTTAGATTAAATAAGCCAGCTATCCAGCCTGTGATAAAAGAACCAATTCCTCAACCAGTAGTTAGAACTCCTGTTGTTCCAGCTCCCAAAGTAAGGCTTCCAGAACCTGCTCAACCTAAACCGCAACCAGTTCAAGCTAAAAATTATCCTGTCCAGAGAATCGTTCCTAAGCCAATTGAGAAGCCAAAGGCAAACCTTCAGAATCCTTTTACAGATGAGGAAGAAGAATTTCCAGAAGAAACTAAAGAAGTGCATCCTAAACAAGATGAAGAAGAGTCTTCAAGAGCAGATTATTCTAATGGTGAAAGAGTTCCAACAGGAATACCAGGCTTGGATGAGGTTATGGCTGGTGGTTTCGAAAAAGGCAGCTATAATCTGATTGCAGGTGGCGCTGGTTCAGGCAAGTCTATATTCTCAATGCAATTTTTAGTGACGGGTATAGAAAAATTCAACGAGCCTGGGATATATGTAACTTTTGAAGAGAAGAAGGAAAATGTTTATAAACATATGCTTGAATTTGGCTGGGACTTTGCAAAATATGAGAAATCTGGAAAGTTTGAGTTAGTAGAATACACTCCAGAACAAGTCCAAAAAATGCTTGAGGAAGGAGGCGGCCTTATTGAAAGTTTAATAAATAAGATTAAGGCCAAAAGAATCGTAATTGACTCCATAACAGCATTTGGCTTATTATTTAAAGATGAACTGAGCAGGCGTCAGGCAATCTTGTCATTAATAGATTTAATGAGAAAGTGGAACGCAACTGCCTTATTGACAGCTGAATTCGAGCCTAATGTAGAAAAACCATCCTCTGCTTCAATAGAGTTTGAAGTAGACTCGATTATATTGCTATACTATCCAAGAGAAGGAGACACAAGAAAGAGAGCATTGGAGATTCTGAAGATGAGGGGAACAGAGCATTCTAAGAAGATATTTCCATTAAAAATAGGACAGAAAGGCATTACAATATATCCAAAAGAGAGAATATTCTAATTTTTCTTATCACAACGAAAGACTTTTATAGCTAGGATCCACCTAGCCTATTAATGAAAAAGGACACTTCATTTTTGATAGTTTCTATATTCTGGATGCTGATATTCAACATTCTAATCATCAATTTTTTCTTGGAAATGGAATATTTGCAGCAAATTCTTTAATTACAGGAGCAGTAGTCGTAGATCCGGAAGAAATCCAGTTTATTCCGAACTATATATTGAAGCTTGCGGCTCCATTGCTGATACTTAACTTCATAATTCTGATTGCTCTGATTATAGGATATGAAAAATGGGTAAAAGAAAAATAAATTGCCTTGTTTTCTCCAAGGCCTTTTTTAAAATATTTTTGCGAGCTTTTTCCCTCAAGGCTTTTCTCAAAAGGCTTGTTTTCCGTCAACGCTTTTCCCTTTTCGTCAACGTTTTCTTAAAAGGTTGATGGTTGTTATCTTTTCCTTCTTATTGCTAAGTCTTCAGGTATTCCAGCAGCTTTTCCAGTAGTTCTCTCTAGTCTTGATAATGCTCTCTGGTTGTTCTTTGTAATTTGAGTTATTGCATTCTTCAATCCTGCTTGAGCCTCTAGTGGAGCCTTGCTCAGTACTCTTTCAAGCACAATTACGCTGTTGTATGTAGCTCTTGCAATGTCCTTCTCTCCCTCTTCTACATTCTGTCCAGCATCTTTGGCAGAAAGAACATCATCCTCAGCCTGATCTAGCATAAGTCTATATTCTACTAGCAATTCTTCATTGAACTTAGTATTTCCTTTGTCTATCATCTTTTCCATCTCTGCAATTCTCTCATTCGCTATCTCTAGTTTTTTCTCCGCCTTCTTTAGCTTTCCAGCAGCTAAAGCCAAACTTACTCTTTCTATAGCCTTATCAAAAGAATATAAGAAACTATCTGGAGTAGTCCCAGCAGAAACTTCCCCTTCTGCACTAGCAAAAGGCATCAGTACTAAAAGCAATAATAATCCTATGGCAATCTTCATAACATTCACCTCTTGACTATTATAATAAGTTTGAATATAAAAAGATTACTATTCTGTTTTGCTCTTGTTTTGCTCTTGTTTTGCTCTTGTTTTACTCAAGCTTTTCCTAAAAGCTTGTTTGCGAGATTTTTCCTAACTTCTTTTCCAGGGTTTTCTTTATAAGAAAAGCCTACTCGTCAGAAAAGTCATCTACACTATGTTTTATGCCTTCTTTTGCTATTCCCCTGGTCTTAAGATACTGGTTCGTTAGTATCCAGAATATCAAGGCAAGGCTCTTCTTTCCTTTGTTATTGCATGGAATCATAAAATCAACGTTATTAGCCTCATTATTAGTGTCGCATAAGGCTATTACAGGAATTCCCATCTTTACAGCATCTTGTATTGCATTCTTGTCAGGCCATGGATCTGTTACAAAAAGCAGCTTAGCTTCTGTAAATGTCTCAAGCTTCTGGTTAGTCAATATTCCTGGAGGATATCTCCCGATAAATGCTCTTATTCCTGTTAGTTTAGAGCACATCTCGACAGCCTTCCATCCATTCTCTCTCCTGCATACTATGATAATATCCTCAGGCTTATAATGGCTTAACATGTTGCCAGCCAGCTTTATTCTCTCATTTATCTTCTGAACATTCAGTACAGCCAAGCCATCTGGTCTTACCTTGTATATGAAAGGCTCCATGTACTTTGTCCTGTACTTTGTACCAATGTGCAGACCTACTTTTAGGTACTGGTCCAATGGAACTAACAATTCTTCTTCTACCATAACAATTTGTTAAACGAACTGTTTATAAATCTTTTTATATAGTGCTGGCGCATGGCAAAATACTATGTTGACCTGCCCCATATAGAAGCAGGATTCGGGGCAGTTATGCAATGTCACGATGTTATAGAAGCAGAAAGCTTATCTGAAGCGCAAACAAGCTACAAGCCAATAAGCATGAACTATAGCATTAAACGTCCAAACCCAGCTATCCTATTGCCAGATCATATGCAAGACTGGCCAAGAGAAAAAATATTAGCTTATTATGAGCGATTACATGAGAAGCTTGGTGATGAAAGGTTCTATAGGGGAGTTATGCATTCTATGAATCCTTATAAACATGGTTCTGCTTTAGAGAGACTAATTGAGAGAAGTAAGCTTGAGTTACACAAGGCCAAATTATATATTAATTCTTTGAATATTTAAAATAAAAGAAAAAGATAAAAAGAGCTTTTGATTAAACTTTT
>CAZSRE010000031.1:0-8448 GCA_964609195.1 Candidatus Woesearchaeota archaeon
CCCAAAATTGATTGCTTTTTTCAAGTCTTATTATGCTGTCTACAAAGCTTTCAATCTTGCTCTCATGGCTCACAATTATAAGTTGTTTTACTTTCAGTTCATCAAGCACATCTCTCATCCTGTCTAATTGCTCATCTGAAAATCCGTCTGTTGGCTCATCTAATATTATTAGGTCCTTAGTTCTTATCTGGCTTACAATGCTGTTAATCACCTGGTTTAATGCAAGCCTATACGCAAGAGCAACAGCCGTCTTCTCTCCGCCAGACAAATACTCATATTCAATATCATGTCCATTTTGCTCTATTCTTGGCGAGAACTCCTCATTAAGCTTTAATTTTACATTCCCATCTGCAAGTAACATGTCTGCCCACTTCCTGAACATGCTGTCAAACTCGCTATAAATCCTGAGCATTACACTTCTCTCCATAGCACCTATCATTTCTATAAATTCATCTTCCAGCCAGCTTCTCATGCTATCTATCTTCTCTATTTTTGCAAGCATTTTTTCCTTGCTTATTATCTCCTCATTTAATCTTGAGAGCATGCCAGCAAGCATATTATTGTCTGCATTAAGGGAAGAATGTCTTCCAATCAATTTTCTCTGGCTCTCTAGCAGCACATCATAAACCTCTTTTTCTCTTTGGTAAGCTTTCTCAGCATCTAAGAATCCAGATAAACTGTCTTTAAGCAATCCCTCCTCTACGTTCAATCTAGATATGTCTTCCTCTGTTTCTTTGATTATCTTTGCATTTCTCTCCTTACTCAGTTTTTTCTCTTCCAGTCTTTTTTGCATATGCATATGTTCTGTTATCATTATGTTGACAGCCTCAATATTCTTTCTTGTAACAGCAATGTTCTCTTCAAGCTCTTTCTTCTCTCCCCTATATTTTTCTAACTGGCTGCTTGCCTCATTGATTTTCTTTCTAGCTTCTTCCTTCACACTCCATTTATGCTCTTCTCCAACTTGCTGGCTGCAGAAGGGGCATATGGCTAATTGGTTAATTCTAAGCATGTTGTCATTAGCGTTACTGATTATAGAATTCATCTCTCCCATCTTAAGATGAGTATCATTGGATCTTGTATTAAGATCAGAAATCTCATCGCTATATTTTGTTAGCTCTTCCCTATGTATTTCTAAGTTAACATGCTGAAATCTTGCATTCAGGTTTAAAAGTTCATTATCAAGGCTCGTATATTCTTCTTTTGTTTCCTCTAATCTTCTCTTTGCATTCTCTATCCTCACCTTGTTTACAGCCATATTGCTTTTTATCTCATTATGTTTGCGAACATCGCTCGTCAGTTTGTCCAGCCATTCTTTCTTGTACATAATCTCAGAATTAACTTTATGAAGCTCTCTTCCCATGCTCTCAGCCTCTTGCTTTACAGAATCTAATCTTGCATTTAGTTCTTTCTTCTCTTGCTTCTTGCTTTCCAGGTCAATTACCTGTCCAGAATACTCTTTTTTCCTTCCTTTTATCTCATCAATCATTATCTTTGCATTGTCTTTGATTCTCTTGTATTTGTCTACTCCAAACACTTTCCTTAAAGTATCAAGCCTTACATCATTTCCCTCTACCAGTATGCTTTTCATCTCTTCCTGTGGAGTGTAAACAGTATATCTATAGATTAGCGACTTGCTTTTTGTCAGCAATTCTTTGGGATAGTTTAGAAGTTCTAGTATAGCCTGTCTTAATTCTATCACTGTAAGTTCTTTCTCATTGCCGTTAATGGTTATATTGCCAGAATCCTGGGTTATTCCTGTACCTCTTTTCAATGTTCTTTTTACTATTACTTCCTTATTGTCAATGTCAAAAGTAAGCTCTACACTCCCTTTATCAGCCCCATTTCTTAGTAATGCTGCCCCATTGTTCTGTCCCTTGGCAAGTCCAAATAAGGCAAAATCTATTGCCAGCAATATTGTGCTTTTACCAGAGCCTATATCTCCAGATAATAATAGTCTTCCTTCTGGAAAATTAATCTCTTGGCTTACATAGCTTCTTATGTTCTCTAGCCTTATTTTTTTAATTATCATCTTCTAAACCTATTGTTTTTATTGTGTCTCTTACTATTCTTGATGCGAAATCATTGTTTGTTTCTCCATCTTCTTTTTCCTTGTCCAGTGAGCTCAAGAGATTAGAAATAAAAGACATATCGTATTTTTTCTGGCTATTATCTAGGAAATTCCTGATTGTGGTTTCCTCTATTTGCTCTACACTGCCACTCTGTACATTAATTTCCTCTAGTTCCTTACTAGTCAGCTTGCTTGTGTTTTTTAGCAGGTGGAAAGAACTTGAGAATGCCTGGTCTATCCTTTTCCAGTCTATATCGCTTGGTTTTCCTTCTTTCAGCCTTCCCTCAATCCTCAAAGTTACTACTTTATTTTCTATGTTTTTTGCCAGATTAACTATTTCGTTCTCTACTTCTTTTGGAGTCTTATTCTCTGCATCTGTATGCAATGACTCTACATCTTTGGTTTTCACAGCCTGCCATCTGATGTTCATCTTGTCATCAACAATGTAAAAACCGCCATGCTTGAATCTCTCTAATTCTTTGAAATTATTAGGGAATAAAGCTCCAGGATAAGTTAATTTTCCTCTGCTGTAATCTCCCTGCATTATATAATGAGGATGTCCACCAGCATAATAGTCAAAGCCTTTTGGCAGGTTATTTACACTCATGCATTCTACTATGCCTAAGTCTTCTGGCTTGAATTCTTCCAGCATGGTATGGAACATGAATATCTTGAACCCTTGCTCTTTCTCTAGATGTTCTTTTCCTACTTGCCAATATTCATTCTTCTCCAATCCTCCTTTTCTTCCATGCCAACCAGCTATCTTTATTCCAGTCTTATCTTCAAACATTATTAATTTATTTTCATCAAGTCTTGCTACATTTATTATTAATCCAGAGTTCTCTAATACATCTATCATAGTCTTTCCTGATGCAGAATAATCATGGCTGCCAGGAATAACATATACATTGATGTCATGCTCTCTTACCTTATTCAGTATATTTGCTGCTTCTTTCAATACTTCTATGCTCGGCAATGCAACATTGAACAAATCTCCAGAAATAATTATCAATCCTACATTTTCTTTTATGCAAATATCCATAGATTCTTTGAAAGCTGCCATTCCAAGCTCTCTCAAGCTGTCTTCTCTCCAGCTTCCTAGATGAACATCAGATAAATGTGCAAATTTCATAACAATATAAGGAATTTGGTGTATTATAAAGATTTATATAAACTAGTCAATCAATTTCCAGTCATGTTATCAAACACAACAGTTCCAGAAGTTTTGGCATTTGTAAACACATTATTCCAGATATAACTGCATTTTCCATTTAATTCTACTCTTCTTCCAGTTTGCTTATTCTCCTGGCAGGAAATTATCTCTCTTCCTGTACAGGTCTTTCCATAATTTAATAATATGCTGACAAACACAGGCTTATACACGCTGCAGACATTTCCTTGAATCTCTCCATCACTAGTACATTTATACTCCTCTGTAGTGCAGAACTGCTTGGCTGGATATACTACTGCAAACAAGAAAAATACAGCTATTAGAGTCATAACAGCAATAGCAGCAACCTTAATCTGTTTCATATGCTAGAAAATAGCCAGATAGTATATTAATTTTACTACAATAAAGCATTTAAACCATTCATAGTCTCCATTTTTATGGAAATTGGCTTGGATTACGATGGAGTCATTGCAGATCCAAGTAAAGCAAAGAGTGAACAGGCAAAAAAGATGTATAATGTAGATATTTCTCCTGATATGTTCAAGAAAGAGCTTATAGTCCCTAAATTTCTTACAAAAGAACAATATAGGCTAGTTCAGAAAGAAGTATATGAAAACAAAGACCTTGGCTTGTCAATGCCACCAGTTCCAGCAGCCTTAGATTATCTTCCCAGATTATTAAAAGAATTACACATGATTACAGTGATTACATCAAGATATAAAGATAGCTCAGATGTTGCGCAAGAATGGTTGATAAAAAATGACTTATTTGTTCCTGTCATAGGGGTTCCATACCCTCTGCCAAAGACAGAAGCATGCAAAGGCCTTGATATTTACGTAGATGACGATCTTGACAAGCTAGAGCCTTTAGTTGGTATAGTTGAGAACAGATACTTGTTCTCCTGGCCATACAACAAGCATAATAATCCAGGCTCTATAGCAAAAAGAGTAGATTCATGGCAGCAGTTGTATTTTGAGATACAGAGATTAAGAAAATAAAAAACTATATATACGATTTAATAGATGTATTTTAGTATGATTGATAAGGCTCTTCTTGGAGCTATAGAACGTGCATTGGAAAGGAACGAACCAAAAGAATTCATACGTCATTCTCTTGTAAGCTCAGGCTATTCCCAGCAGGATGTGGATGAGGCTATTGCTCTTGCATTATATAGGAAACAGCAGTCTCCTCAGATGTTGCAGATACAGCAGCCAAAACAAATCCTGGAGGTAAAGCAAGAACTGCGTTCATCATTAATCAACAAGAGCACTATATTGATAGCATCATTATCATTGTCATTGTTAATCTTCATAGCATTCTTCTTCTACATACTGAACATTAATACTTCCTGCAATACCCTAGGCCTTCCAACATTGAAGAAGACAGTCCTTGGATTATCGGTAAATTGCAACCAAGTATCTATAATCTATATAGAGACGTGGGTGGCTATGCTAACCACCCTGGCATTATTAATAGTTGTAATCTACTTATTTATAAAGAAAAGAGAGTAGAATAGTTTAAATGCAACCATCTTCTCGAGATTTTATGAAACCTTATATTTATCAAGCAACTCTTCTAAGTCACTTATTATCAAAACCCTATTTTTCAATTGTCCCTTGGCTAATGCCTCTAACCTTTTACAATAGGAATAATATAGATTTAACCATGCCGCATCTACATCCCCGGAAAAACCATCTCTAGGGTTTGAATGGAAATCCTCTCTATAGTTTCTAAGACTAAGAAATTCAACAGATGTATCATACTCTAATGCCTTATATATTTGCTCTGCATATTTCTTTCTAAGTGGTCTTCTAGCACTTAATATCTGTGCAAGGTATGCTTGGCTCACATGCAAAGATTTAGCAAGGTCCTCTTGGGATAATTTACGTTTTGATAGTACAATATTAATAGCTTCGCGCTCTTCCGGGTTTACTCTTCTATATCTTGGCATATACCCAATGTATTAAAAAAACTTAAAAATCTATCTTTTTTGGATAATGCAGGTAGCCAAAGCCCTATTTCACTTAAAAGAGTAGCCCATTCAGAAATGCAGTGTTTATTAGCTGTATAAATCTATTCTAATGCAGTTGTAAGACAATATTGAGAATAATGCACAAATAGAAAGGTTTATATATAATGTAAGACACATCTTACTAAGTGATAAATATGACAGAAATCAGCATTACAAAAATGAGTTCTAAGGGACAGATAGTAATCCCTAGCGAGATGAGAAAAGGCTTCAAAGAAGGAGAGAAATTTATAATAGTAAAGATAGGAGAAGAAATAATATTGATAAATGAAAAATATTTTGATGAGAAACTAAAAGATGATCTAATATTCGCTAAGAGAACAGAGGAAGCATATAAAAAATACGAAAAAGGCGAGTTTAAAACAGTGAGTGGAGAAAAATTCTTAGAGCTGCTTGATGAATGGTCGAAGTAAGTTATCATGATGATTTTCAGAAAGCTTGGCGAAAGCTAGATTCTAGTTTGCATACTAAAGTTAAAAAGCAGATAGCAAAAATATTAGAAAATCCAGAAATAGGCAAGCCAATGAGATTTGAAAGAAAGGGAACTAGAGAAATTTATATTCCACCATTTAGGTTATCTTATGAATATATAAAAGAAGAAGATAAAGTAATTATCTTAGATTTATACCATAAAGATGAGCAATAGAGACATAACTTTATATATCCTTTATCTTTAATCTTTGCTATGGGTATAGAATTCATACCTGTCGGTGGTTATTCTGAAGTCGGCAGGAACATGGCAGCGTTGAAGGTAGATGATGAAGTAATTATTCTTGACATGGGTTTGTACATGCCTAAGATTGTTGATTTTGAGGAAGAAGGAAATGATAGGAAAACTTCATCTCGCGAACAATTAATATCTTTTGATGCCATCCCAAATGATAAAGTCCTCGATTCTTACAGAGATAAAGTTAAGGGGATAGTAATCTCTCACTGCCATCTAGACCATATTGGAGCAACTCCATTCCTTGCTTCAAGATACAACGCTCCTGTAATAGGTACTCCTTATACAATAGAATTATTAAGATCTATAATGAGAGATGACAATCATCAGCTGCCTAACCAGTTAAAGTCTGTAAATCCAAACTCTAGTATACAGGTTACTAAGAACATCAAGGTTGAGCTAATCAACATGACTCATTCTACATTGCAGACGGCATTGATAGCTGTCCATACAAAATATGGAATTGTTCTATATGCTAACGATTTTAAATTCGACAATAATCCTGTGCTTGGCAAGCCATATAATCTTGAAAGGCTTAAAGAACTAGGAAAAGAAGGAAAAGTAAGAGCAACAATAATAGATACTTTATACTCTGGAACTCCAGGAAAATGTCCATCTGAGAATGTTGCTCGCGAGATGTTAAAAGATGTTATGCTTGGCATCAAGAATGAAGGAGATGCCATGATCGTTACTACATTTGCAAGTAATCTTGCAAGGATAAAGTCTATATTAGATTTCTCAGAAAAGCTTGGTCGTCATCCTGTAATGCTGGGCAGAAGCATAATGCGTTATGTTACCGCAGCAGATAATGTAAAGATTACAGACTTTACAAAAAGGGCTGAGGTCATTGGTTATGGCCAGGCTATAAAGAAAAGGCTGAGGAAGATAGAAAAAGATGGCAAGTCAGATAGTCTTATAATATGTACAGGCAGCCAAGGCGAGCCAAATTCTGTCCTTTCAAAAATAACAAACAACGTTTTTCCATTCAACTTTGAAAAGCACGACCATATTATTTTCTCCTGTAAGACTATCCCTGTTGAGCCTAATATAAGCAACAGGAAAAAACTAGAAGATAAGCTGCGCAGGAAAAATGTCAGGATATTTACAGATATCCATACTTCTGGCCATATGTATAGGGAAGACATTCATGATTTTCTTAACTTAGTGAATCCAGACATGATCTTTCCAGCCCAATCAGACCATCAGAAACAGCTTCCTCTGCTAGATATAGCTTCAGAGCTTGGCTACAAGCCTGGCAAGGATGTTAGAACAGTAAAGAACGGCGAGAAGATAAAAATTTTATAATTCATCCCAGTTCACAAAATCTTTTTTTCTTATCTGTTTTCTGCTCTTTTTATACGAATTTATAAAGTCCTTATCACTCATTAGCTCTGTAGATTCAATGATCAAATAAAATGCTTCTTTATTCATGTTTATTTAAATTTCTTGATAAGTTCAGATGCTAATACCTTTTTCTTCTCTTCAGATAAAGTAAACAATTTTTTCTTTACCATTTTCTCAGAAATAGTAAATATATAATTTAATTTTATGATACTGTCAACAGTAGCTCCTTCTTTTTTAGTTAGTGGTAATCCCTCCATCTTAAGATTGCTAGTTATTCCTGCAATTACAATGTTTCCAAGTTCTTCAAAAAGAACGACAGCTGGCCTAGTTTTAATCTCAAATGTATCTACAAATTGGACATGGGCAAGAACAACATCTCCTAATCTATACACCTTCCCAGACCTCATCCTCTTTATTATCCCACAATTCTTTCATTTTGGGTTGTTGTATCTTATGCAAGAATTCATCATATTGGTTATTTTTCTTAATACTCATAAAAACATTAAGCGCATGTTCTAATAGTTCATTATATGTTTGCCTAGGGTATTCTTTGGCCTTTTTTAATTTCTCGATAATTTCTTTATCTACCTGTATTGTTGTTATTTCTTTCATATATAATCACTTATATATCAGTTATATGCTAACTATATAAATATTTCGTTTCTATAAGAATTTAATATGTTGTCCGATTTCTAGGTTGTTTTCTTTAATCTTTCCATTTCTCATCTCAATGACATACTTGGCAGCTTTTCTCGGAATGATCAAGGGAGTAAAAGGCACTAATCCTTGTTTCAAATCTACAATCTCAAGGCCTTTATCCAGCCAGATAACATCAATCTTGTAAAAAACAAACAGCATATGCAAACTGCTTTCTTGTCTGGATTCTTCCTTATTTATAAATACAAATGCCTGGCCATTTGCAGGTTTCTTATAAAACATCAATCCACGCATCTTGCTGGGAACAGTTTCAAGAACTTTAACATCCTCAGCAATTATTTTAGCACCTTTTACTATCTTGTTTATCTTCATGCTGTATAGCCAACTCTAATCATCATATAATCTACAGAAAATCCTATAGAACCTGCCTGGCTGTTTGTCATTCTGCATTT
>CAZSRE010000032.1:0-8382 GCA_964609195.1 Candidatus Woesearchaeota archaeon
TAGGCAGTTTCAAATAGCTGGCAACTCTTTTAAGCTCTGCTAGGGCTAGTTTCAGGTTTCTTTCAATAGCCGTGCTTATTCTGTACTGCCATTTCCTTAATCTGAAGAATTTATTTCTGCCCTTGCTCTTTAATTGGTAAATATCACTTGTCTGTCCGACATCAGTTCCTAAACCTCTATCATATTTAGTATAGGTCATAGGAGCTCCAGTCCTTCTCTTCTTGTCAGCTCCTTCTTGGTCAAACTCTCTCCATTCCTGGCCAAAGTCAATCATCTTCTCTTCAATGACTAGACCACAGTCTTTGCAGATAACTTCTCCTTTCTCCTTATTCAGAATTAAATTAATGCCTCCACACTCTGGGCATTTTTTGATGTATTGCGGCATGGCCTTTTCCCCCCAACCATGATTATTTTACTACTTAACAATTAAACCTATCTGATTTATAAATTATGCCATTAATCAGTATATAAACCTTTCTATTATAATGGCTTTGGCTATAAACCCTTGTTCTGGCTATAAACAGACTATATGCCCAAAAAGTCATTTATAAGCATATAAATTAATTTAACTATCATTAGGTTTAATTTCATATGGACTTAAGAGCTCAAATAGCTATATGCACTAATATATTATCTAAATATGAAAAAACAGGTTTTATAGATTTAGAAAACATCAGTTTCCTATGCCCCGCTATATTATTACCGATATCATTGGCCGCTATAAAAGACCCTAACAAAATATTAAAACCAAAAGACATATTGGCAAGAGATTATTTTGATACAGTGATTAATAATTTTAATAATCCTAGGTTTATAAAAGACACTACGCAGCCGATAGCAGTTCTTCCTAGAGACCACGATAAGGATATTATAAACAAAATACAAAATAAAATAAGGTCGTTCTTTAACTCTGGTCTACAAGATCCTGTTTCATATCTCCTTAGTGAAATGATAGCTAATATATATGATCATTCAAAGCATAAAAATGCATTTGTTATGGCTCAAAAATATCCTAAAATGAATGTTGTAGATTTTTGTATAATGGATGATGGTATAACAATACCCATATGCTATAAGAACTATGGACACAAAATAGAGGAAGATACTGATGCTATAAAGATGGTTTTCCAGGGAATCTCAACCAAAAGAGAAGGCGGAAGAGGTTTTGGCTTAAGGAAGACTGCACAAATGCTAGTAGACGGTTTTAAAGCTGAATATCTATTATTCTCTGGGAATGGTGGGGTAATAATGTCTGGAGAAAACAAAACATTAATAAGTTCAAAGAACATATATAGACTAGGCGGTACATTAATAGCTTGTCAGTTAAAAACAAATCAAGACAAAATAGATATAGCTAAGTACTATGATCCATAAAATAAAAATAATCCAAAATCATTTATCAACTAGGCAGAATGCTAGAGAGATTCTAAAAATAGCTAAATTAAAGGGATACAAAGTAGAAATAAATTTCGAGAAAGTGAAAACAATGTCAAGGTCATTTATACATGAACTATTCTTATTAAAAGAAAAAAGTAATAAAGATTTAAGATTCATTAACATTAATCCTAATTTAGCTAGATATATGGATTATGTCAAAACTGCTAGCGAAGAGGATTATTTTAATGATATAGATAGTTGGAAGATAGAAGAAGTCTAAGCGTTCTTTCAGAGGCTCTTTTGGCTTATAATTTGGAGCCAGAGTTTATGGTTACATTATAGCCAAAGCTTATTATATTGGCTTTGGACGTAAATAGGGGCAATTAAGCTTACATATTTAAGAAACAAGACTAATTTAACCATATTGATAATCATTTCTTTTAGTATTACAAAACTATAAATAATTCATGAAATATCTTATAGTCATGCATGAGACAGTCATAGCAAATAGTATAATAAAAGAAGCAAAAAAACACGGTAATGTAAAGGAAATCAGCCTGGAGATAGGAGAACTTGCACATGTTCCAAAAGAAGAGCTTTTAGAATGCTTGTCAAGCATTGTTACCTGGAAGATTAATTACACAGAAAAGTTAGCTAAAGTAATGTGCAGTTGTGGCTTCACAGGTCATCCAACAATATTGGAAAGAGGACATGATTTTTTCATGATTGAATGTCCTAGCTGTAAAAACACTCCAGAATTGATAGAAGGAAAAGATATAAAGATAAAAGATATTGTCATAGATTGATATGTGCTTGTCTGTTCCAGGAAAAATCATCAGCATTAAGGAAGATACAGCTACTTTAGATTATGGGGTAGAGAAAAGAAAGGCTAAATTAATTAGCGATGATTTTAAGATTGGCGATTATGCAATAGCGCAAGGCGGGATTCTAGTTATTAAGGTAGATAAAAAAGAAGCTATTGAATCTTTAAAGTTATATCAAGAATCTTTTAAAGATTGATTGATTATGTTTATTATCCTCATGCTGTAATTCTCTAAGCTGTTTGCTTGTTTTTCATCTAAAGAAATGCAGGCATAACCCCAATGCAATGCAACAATATTACCTTTTTTAACACCCTCTAGAGTAATATTGTTATATACAGCAGTTTTAATTTCTTCATTTCCAATATAGTATTTATTATTTCCAAACTTTAAAGGCTTAGTGGCAACTAGCAGCTTGTCATCCAGAACTTCAACGACTCTCCCAATGCTTATTCTGCAGTTGTCCATGTTATTGAGATTAGTCTCGACTTTTCCAGAGGTATTTCCTACTCCAACATACATCACATTAAAATTATGATGTGGAAACATTCCTTCTGGCATATCTTTAATCAACCTTTCTCCCGTTGACTCCATCAATCCTCTTGTCATCAGCTTTCTTATTATGGTCTCCATATCTTTTCTTTCAAATTTCTCAAGAAGACTATTTCCTATCCAATAAGCTTCTACCACACTATAGTCAAATGGACTCTTTCCAGTCTTCTCAGCTATAGTTCCTAGATATGGATACAATCCTTCAAACTTTCTTATGCTGTCTTCTAATTGCTTCTCATTATCTTTTTTCTGGAAGTAATTCAAGAATTGGCCGCTTGCTTCTTCTGGTCCGCAAAATCTCAATGCATTAGTTATGAAAGAAAATCTTGCTGCTAGTTCAATCCCTTTCATTCGTCTTCACTCTTGCTTTAGTTATTGTCCCTATGATCTTATTCAGCCATAAGATGCTTGTTATCCCACAAATAGTCAATAATATTCCTATAATTGTATAGATGTTAAGGCTAACTCCTTTAAACATATTTGTCAATAAGATTGTAATAGGCAACCCAATTGTAAGTATAGTTGATGCTACACCAACATTTATTCTTTTCAGTCCATTATAATAAGTTAAATTATACAATAATAAGAAAATGCTTGTTACAATTATCCATAGGTAATTTTCAGTCCTTAATCCTGCAATAATCTTATACTTGCCAGTAACCAGTAAAAATAACAATATGAACAAGCTTCCAAACAGCATTCTTCCAAAAGCAACAATGCTGCCTTTTTGTTCTTTCAATACATGCTTAGCATAAACATTTTCACCTGCCCACATCACAGTAGCAGAAAATACAAGCGCATGCCCTATTGTAAATTTAAAATCTGGCTTTATCAAAAAGTAATTTCCAAGTATTAATAATATGGCACCAATTACCATTTCTTTATTCATTTTTTCTCTCAAAAATAAAAATGCTAATGCACTAGTATAAACGAAAAGAGTTTTATAGACAAAGCTGGCAGTGCTTCCAGAAGTCATTTGCAATCCTTTGAAAAACAACAAAAATGGAACAGATCCGCCTATCAATCCAATTATTGCAAGCTGCGTCCATTGCCTTCTACTTAGTTTTTTTATCTCCTCTTTCAATCCAATTCCTAGTATAAATGCGAGCAATAATAATGCAACAATAAAGTTTTTCATAAAAGCATAGACACTGCTATCAGTCTCTTTTACGCCGTAGCTATTAACAAATATTGAAACCCCTGAAATAATAGCAGTAGCAAACACAAGCATAATGCCTTTTTTTATATTTGCTTCCATCATATCATCCTCTTTATTTCCTCAGCAATGGTTTTGACCATACCTTTTTCAGGTAATCCTATTATTTTAAACTTTTTGCTATCTCCCAGCTTGTTCATGAGCTTCAAAAAATAAGCTAGGTCAAAATCGTGCAGGCTTACTATATTTCTTGCCTTTAGCCTATCCACATTATCAATTATGAATGGCTTCTTTGCATCTTTTACAACATCGATTATGATTAGCTCATCTTCTTCTGCAAATAGTAAAGCCTCTGGTCCGTCACAATACTGGACTTTGAAATTTTTAAGATTCTTTGCAACTCTTACTGCAAAATTGTCTTCTTTTAAGTATGGATTTCCAAAAACGTAAATCTTTTTCATGAAAATAATTTCTTTATTGTTTTTTATATATCATGCTACAAATTCAAGCCTATGATGTCCTGCCTTTCTCATATCCAATCTACCTCTAAAAAATGTGCTGAGCATGAGAAGCAAGGATCATATGTCCTTATCAGCTTTTCAATTTCCATTATAAGTTTTTCTTTTTTCATCCCCATCATTCCAGGCAAGAACATTTTGATATCTTCTTGTATATTAAGCAGATTTTGGGCTGTTGGTGTTATTATATTTGCATATCTTATCATTCCTTTTTCATCCAGCTCATATTCATGCCATAATGTTCCTCTTGGAACCTCCATCGCTGCAACACCTCTCCCGCTATTAATCTTCATCTTGTCTACTTTCTCGTCCTCAATCTCTAGCTCGTTGCATATCTCTATAGCTGCATCTATGCAATGGACAGTTTCAGCAGATTGCGCAATAAGATTATGATAAGGATTAGTTGATGGCAGTTTTATTTTAGAATTCCTTAACATTTTTCTTGCATCTCTGCTTAGCATATCATGGTTGTTGTTAAACCTAGGCAAAGCTCCAACCATGTACCTTTTATCTTTTATAGAGACAAAATTTGCATCAGAGTAACTTACTTGTCTCTCTGTCAAATAATCTTTATATGAATCTTTGTCAAAATGATAGCTTGATGTTGTAAGATTTCCATCAAGCACAGCATATACATTCTTCTTAGATAAAGACATCCAATCACCATTGCTGTTAAACTCAGGATACTTGATTGAAGAGAATAGTTTACATGTTTTTATCGCATCTTCTTTAACTTCAAGAAGTTCACGTTTTATCATATCTATATCTTCTTGCTTTGGCAATTTTAGCCAGCCGCCTACAGTAGCACTCACTGGATGAAGGTCTCTAGCCCCTAACAGCTTAACTATGCCATTTCCAGTTTTTATCAGCCTTAAAGCAGTCTGCAGCTCTTCCTTATGCTTGCTAGCCATCGCTAATGCAGACTCATATCCCAAATAATCTGGCAATGCTAAGAAATAAAGATGAGTAGAATGGCTTCTTATCCTTTCTCCAAGAGTCATCAACACTCTAAGCTGTTTTGTCTGCTCGCTAGGTACATAGTCTAGTGCATTTTCAACAGCAGTAATAGCAGCAATGACATGCGCACAGCTGCATATCCCACATATCCTGGAAGTAATCTCGTGAGCTTCATAATATCTTCTTCCCTTAACCATTCCTTCAAAATACCTGCTCCCTTCTGTAGCAGAAAGCTCGCATCTAGTTATCTCTCCATCGTCTATTCCAAGCTTTAGTTTAGCATGACCTTCTATTTTAGTAATGTGATCTAAAGTTATCTTTTTCTCCATTTTAGCTAAAGTACCTCTTGTCTCCATCAAATTTAGTTTTTAATTTGTCAATCTTCTTATCTTTCTTTATTATCCTTTCAATCATAGGTAATTTAAGTCCTACAAAAGTTCTCATCCTGTCCATTATGAACTTATCGTCAAATCCCCTGTCTCTCAGCATTTTTATCATCAGCTCAAGATTCATATCCTTTGTCGGTCCTCTGCAGCCCCAACATTCAAGTCCGCCATTTACACATACTGCATCGCATCCCCCTGCAGTTATTGGACCTAGGCATGGTTTGCCAAGGTCTAATAAGCATTGGTTGCCGTTTCTTCTGCATTCTACACATACAGGACTTTCATAACTCTTTGGAACGAATCCTAGCACCATGCCTTTAATGAAATTCTTTATCTCATTTTTATCAGGCGGGCATCCAGGAATGTAATGGTCAACTTTTACATGCGTATCTATGGGTGTTGGAGTCAAGTCTTGTATGCTTTCCATCTTTTTATAGATTAGATGCTCATAGTTCTCTTTCAGAGTATATTGTCTGTAAGCAGGTACGCATCCAGTAGCAGAACAAGCCCCTAAAGCAACAAGGAACTTGGCATTTTTCCTAAGCTTCTTCAATACTTCCAAGTCTTCCTTGTCAGCAACTAATCCTTCTAATAGCACACAATCAAATTCTTCATCAGGATTAACTTCTTTTATGAATGGAAATGCCTTTAATTCAACTAAGTTTACTAAATCAAGTATCTCATCTTCATTAAAGTTTACTGACAGTTGGCATCCTGCACATCCAGTTATCCCATATATCCCTATTTTCAATTTTTTGTTAGTCATTTTGGTATTGGCTTATCTGATCATATCTAAATACAGGCCCATCAACACAAGTATACTTGCCCCTTATCATGCAATGGCAGCAAGCTCCAATAGCACAATACATCAGCCTTTCAGCACTTATGAATATCTGGCTGTCATTAAACCCTCTGCTCTTCAGTATATCTATCGCAACTCTAAGCATTATAGGCGGTCCGCATATCAAGACTATCTTGTTCATAGGGGTCAGCTTAGCATCATCAATAGCCTGCGTCACAAATCCAACCTTAGCACCATAACAGAACTTGCCAGATATGTTCTTGTCAACAGTCACAGATACACTGTGTTTTCTCTTCCATTTTTGCAGGTCTTTCCTGAACAGTATATCATCCGGCGAACCATATCCTAAGAACATGAACACTTTCCCAAAATCTTTTCTATTGCTCTCAATATACTCAATCACGCCCCTTAATGGAGCAACTCCGCATCCTCCGCCAATAATTACTAAGTCTTTTCCTTTAAGCTCATCTAATGGATAACCTTTTCCATATGGTCCCCTTATCAATACAGACTCTCCTTTCTTTAAGTTGCTCAGGGCCTTAGTCATTCTTCCAACTTCCCTGATGTTAAGACTGATGTAATCTTTAGAATATGAGCATATTGATATTGGACACTCTCCAACGCCTGGAATAGAAACTTGTACAAACTGGCCTGGCTCATGATGACATTTCATATTTACCTTAATTGTGAAAACATCGCTTGTCTCCCTATTAAAATCTATAACATTATGCTTTCTAGGCATATATGGGTTTTCTAGCTCAAGTTTTTCTTTTTGCATTTTTCATCTCATTTATTATCTCTACAAAATCTATCCTAGTCGGACATCCTGAGATGCATCTTCCGCATCCAACACATAAGTCTACCCCATATCTCTCTTTGAAATACTCTAGCTGATGATAGATCCTATGTTTGAACCTGTGCTCTCTCTCCTGCCTGAAAACATAATCTCCTGCAACTTTAGTGAATTCTTGGGTCTGGCAGCTGCTCCAGTTCCTCACTCTTTCTCCTTTCTTGACATCTTTAGTGCTGACATTGTCTTTAATCTCAAAGCAATAGCATGTTGGGCATAAAGAAGTGCATGCTGTGCAGCTCAGGCATATGTCTACTCCCTTCTTCCATCCTGGATTATCATACAATCCAGAAATATCCTTATCCTTGAGTCTGTTAGCTTTTTTGATATGTTTCTCTTCCTGTGTTATAGCTCTATGGTAAATCTCAAAATATTTTTTGAATTTTTGCACTATTTTTTCCCCTTTCTCGCTTCCAACTTCAACTAAGAAATAATCTCCCTTCTCATAAAACATCAAGTCATGATAATCTACAAGCTCTAATGACTCACAGAAGCAATATTCAGAAGGTGCTTCATTGCAATGATAGCCCATTAGGATTATCTTCTCTCTTGCATCCCTATAATATGGGTCTTTTACATCATTTATGAATACAATATCTTGATGTCTTATCGCATTCAAATCACACTTTCTTACCCCAAAGAATATTCTTTCAGGATTTTTTGGCTCTATCTCTTCCATTTTCAAGCCATCAAAAGAAAACATCTTCTCTTCTTTCTTGAACATATACTGCTTTATTGGAAAATAAGAGTTTTCTTTAAGGTATATGTTCCCTACATCATCTATCTTCTCAAACCTAACTAAGTCTTTTTTTACAGGAGCTATAAGTTCATAGCTCTTTTTAAGGTCATTTAGAAAATTATGTAATTCCTCTTTTTCTTGTTTGTATACAAGCATTTAATTTCAATTAAGAATAGCATGCCATATTTATAAGCATTACTAAAAATTTAAAGAATTTCACTCTA
>CAZSRE010000033.1:0-5740 GCA_964609195.1 Candidatus Woesearchaeota archaeon
CATAAATTAATAGATAGTTATGCAAGAATAAAAGTTCCAGATTGCGTAATTGTTACCCCTTATTTGATGGTTAGCTTACCAAGAGATGGAAAAATAGACCCACATAGTGCTACTCTTTCGTGGAACATGCATACAAGGATGGAATCAGAACATTATAGCTCTTCTAAAAAAGGAAGCATATTATACCATGAAGAAATTAACACTTATAAAGAATCGCCTTTTGGCGTTTATATAAACATTAATGCTAGAACATTAAAAGCAACTAGTGAAGAGGAATTAAAATTTGTTAGTAATAACTGGTCAAAAGAAATGTCTAAACAGTTGAATGCAGTCAAGGAAAGAAATATTTCTATAGCAGAAGATTTTATTAGAAGAATGAACAGTATCCATAATGCTATTTCTGTTAAAGACATTGAAATGGCAAAGGGATGGAAAAAGAGTTCTAAGGCTATTTAGCATATTCTTACTGTAGTATCCTGAAAAACATAACCTTTAAAAAGGGTAGTTAAACAAGATTTAAAGCTAAACAAAATGAAAGTAGAACTATTAGATAAGGGAGAATTTAGATCAAGCTATATCATAAGAGATATAGATGCTAATCTAGCAAACACATTAAGAAGAACAATAATGGAAGAAGTGCCTGTAATGGCTGTTGAAACTGTTACCTTCCTCAAGAACAATTCTGCTTTGTATGACGAAATAGTTGCACATAGACTAGGATTGTTACCTTTGAAAACAGATTTAGAAGGTTATAATATCAAAGAAGAATGCAGCAAATGCAAGGGCAAGGGATGCGCTAGCTGCCAGACTGAACTGACAATAAAGGCTGTTGGACCTGTGACTGTTTATGCCAGAGATATCAAGAGCAAGGATCCTAAGATAGTCCCGGTTCATCCAGACATGCCTATTGTTAAATTGCTAAAGGGTCAGAAATTAGAGGTTGATATGATTGCAAGCCTTGGAAAAGGAAGAGATCATAGCAAATATATTCCGGCACTTGCCTTCTACAGGGGCTATCCTGAAATCAAAATTAAGGATGCTAAGGCAATAGAAGGAGCAAAGGTTTGCCCTACTGATGTTTACAAGGTAGAAGATGGAAAGATAAAGATCATTGATGAGAAGAAATGCATATTGTGCATGGCCTGTGTTGATGCTACTGATGGCAAGATAGAAATAACTGGAAGTGAGAAAGACTTCATATTCTTCCTGGAATCATGGGGCCAATTAACAAGCAAGGAGATAATGACAAAAGCGTTTGATGTACTGGACAGCAAACTTGATAGTTTCAACGAGCAATTGGCCAAGCTCTAATAACCCTTTTGAGAAAAGCGTTAACGGAAAATAAACGAAAATAAAAACTAATACAAAAGTTTTTAAAACGCTGCAACCGCAAGAAAACTGCGGGGGTGCCGGAGCCTGGTCAAACGGGCTAGAAGGATTAAATCCTGGCCAACTTGAGGGGCTAGTGGCTTAGTGCCTGCGCGCGTTCAAATCGCGTCCCCCGCATTAACCTTTCTTATAAAGAAACGTTAACGAAAGAAATATAAGGGGGGTGTAGGAACCGTAGGTTCTAACAATGAAAAGAACAGGACCAACAAGTCTGGAATTGAAGAATCTCATAGTTCAACTCAGAGAGAAAAGTAGTAAGGAGAAGGTAAAAATCTGGAAAAGAGTTGCTGATGATTTAAGCTATTCAACAAGAAGAAGGAGAGAGGTAAATCTTCATCAGATAAACAAGCATGCAAAAGATAAAGAAACTGTTGTAGTGCCTGGCAAAGTGCTTGGAGATGGAAGCTTGGACAAGCATGTTACTGTTGCTGCCTGGCAGTTTTCAAAATCTGCTATAGAAAAACTTGGTAAGAATGCTGTTACTATTCACGATTTGATGGAAAGCCATCCAAAGGGAAAAGGCGTGAGGATACTGGGATGATAAAACCATTAGCAAAAAATGGAAAGTTAAACTTATGCTTGGCAATGGTAGATTATGCTTATGTAGAATCTTTAGTTTTATCTGGATTTGAAAATTCTAAATACTTCGATGAGATAAAGCAAGATGTATATGAGAAAACTGGATTTCATAAAGATGTAACCATGCAAGTATTAGATACATTAGTGAATGATAGTTATATAGAAGTGCATACTGATGGATTAGTGATAAATGATAAAGGCAAAGAATATTTGAAGGGATTAAAAGAATATTGGGATGAATTTGATTAAAAATGATAGTTGAACTAAAAACAGGTAATGGAATTTATGGAATAAATATGAGTCCAAGAGACTATTTCTCAGCAGCACATTATTTATTAGGAGGATTAAATAATGGAAAGCAGTTTGGAGAACTGAATATAGGCTTGGATGAAAGATACAACCTTTATGGTGGTGAAGCAATAATTTTCACTGATGATTTAATAATGAAAGGACTAATTGAAGTAAACAAAGATGGCTTTTCTGTAAGTGAGACAGGGAAAATTCACTTAATTAATCTTGATACAATAGTGGATGGAATTTGATTAAGATGATAGTTGATGCAAATAACTTGGTGCTTGGAAGAATGGCAACACATGTAGCCAAGGAACTATTAAAGGGAGAGAAGGTAGATATAGTTAATTGTGAAAAAGTTGTTGTATCTGGAAGCAGGGAATATTTGATTCCGATGTATACTCACAAGACTAAGAGAGGAGAACCATTCCATGGTCCATTCTATCCTAGAAGAGAAGATATGCTTGTAAGAAGAGCTATTCGTGGAATGCTGCCTTGGAAAGAGGCTAGAGGACAGGCAGTATTCAGGAATTTAATGTGCTATATTGGAGTTCCAGAGGAACTTAATGGCAAGAAATTTGAAACTTTCAAAGATGCTCATGTATCAAGATTGAGAAAAACAGGTCATATGAAGATGAAAGATATAAGCAAGAGCATGGGCAAGAGAATATGACTGATCTGTTGGAAGAAATTTTAGAGATTAGAGAGACAAGTATGAGAGAACAATTAAAAGATTTGGATTTTGCATTATCTGATGCAACTGCCAATGTCGCTAGCTTGTCAGATGCATTAAAAGACTATGGTAATCACCCAGATGCAAAGGCAACAAGACAATCCAAAGAATATTGGCAAGAACAACAAATATACTTAATATCAGAATATACAAAGTTTTATAAAATGCTGAATAACGGGTACTCACAATGAAAAAGCTAGTGCATACTTCTGGAAAAAGAAAGCAGGCAATAGCAAGGGCTACAATAAAAGAAGGCAAGGGCAAGGTCAGAATAAACAAACTGATGCTTGATGCTTATAATCCTGAGCTTGCAAGATTAAGAATAATGGAGCCTTTGTTACTGGCTGGGGATATAGCTGGCAAGGTAAACATTGAGGTAAACGTTAGGGGTGGCGGATGGCAGGCCCAGGCAGAATCTGCAAGACTTGCCATTGCCAAAGGATTAGTTGAATATTCTGGAAGCAAGCAGTTAAAACAGCAATATTTACAGTATGACCGGCATCTTTTGATCAGCGATGTACGTCGTGCTGAAAGTTCAAAACCAAATGATTCTAAACCAAGAAAAGCAAGACAAAAAAGCTATCGCTGAAGTAGTGACAATTATTCTGTAGTATATATTCTCTAGACGCTAGACACGTGACAAACGCTTGCGCAGGACTTATAAGTCAAATTTGCTTATTATAGCTGTGAAAAATAAAGCAGTTTTTGTGCAGCTAAATCCACATTTTCAAAAAGAATTATTTACCATATTATTAGAAAAATATAACGGTTCGTTTAACCTTTCTAAATTATTGGAAAGAGCGCCATCAACTCTTAGACATTATAAAAACTGTAGGGTAAATGGAATTTCATTAAAAATAATAAATAAAGCTGTTAAACTAGCTTCGATAGATAAAGAAGAGCTTATTAGAAATTCAGTAAGAACTTATTTTATAGATGACGAAATAAGAAGGTGTCTGGATGAAGGTATTAAATCTAGAAGAAATTATTTAAAGAAACATTTTAAAATTGATATAAAAATAAAAGATTTTATTAAAAGGGAAAATGGCACTCTTTACTTAAATATTCATGAATGGTTAAGCAAAACAAAATGGATAGAAAAAATAAGTAATCAGAAAGGGATTATAAAAGAAGTTAAAGCCACAGTTATAAAAGGTCGAGAAATAATTTTAGAATATAAGGTATATACAAAAGCTAATAAATCTTTTGAGAATTTTGTTACTATTTTGCCTAAAAAAATAAAGATTGATGAAGAACTACTTTATTTTATAGGTTTAAGATATGGTGATGGAACAAATGGAGCAAGAATTGGTATAGCCAACAAAAATTTGGAATTGATAAAAAATACAGCTATTTATTTAAGAAAATTATTTCCAACATCTAAGATACAGGGTGCTATTTATTTACAAAAGAAGATCGATAAAAATAAGCTAAATGAGTTAGAGCTTTTCATGAAAGACTCTGTTGATAGATTTACTGTCTATGATTTACAGAAATACAAATTAAATGGAGATTATGTTCTATACGTTTTTATTATTAATGAATTTTTTAATAAAATATACAATCAACTAATAAAAGAGTTTCGCAATTTATTCAGATTATTAAGTTTTAAACAAAAGGGAGCATTTTTAGCTGGATTTTTTGATGCAGAGGGAAACGTAAATAAATTGGACAAGAATTTTAGATGGAGTCAAAAAACTAAAGATAAAGTTGAATTTATAATGTGGTTATTAGATAACGAAGGGTATCATATTCGCTATGATGGTTCAAATATAGTTATAGCTTATAAAGAGGCATATCGTAAGGCTGATCTAAAACTTTTCAAAAAACAAGTTCTTCCCTATATCCACCACCCAGATAAGAAAAAAGATGCAATTGAGCTTTTAAATGGATACTATGTAAAAGATTCTTATAAGAATTTGGTAAGTATAATCAAAGATAATCCCAGTATCGATAATGAAGGTTTATTTAGTTTAATAAAAAGGAAAAAGAATCATAGACAATTAACAGCATTAGTTGAAGCTGGTTTTTTAAATAGAACCAGAAATAGAGTAGACGAAAGCTTTAAATACTCTGTAACAGAGGCTGGGATTAATTGGATCAAGGAGAGTGGTTAAAATTATTATACCTGTAAGATGCTTCAGTTGCGGCCGCCCTGTTGGCCATTTATGGGAGAGCTACAAGGCTAGAGTAGAGAAAGGTGAAGATAGAAAGAAGGTTATGGATGAGCTTGGATTAGAAAGATATTGCTGCAGAGCATTATTCCTTGGACATGTTGACTTGATAGATACTGTTGGCGAGTTTATGAAAGGCTAATAAACTTTTAGAAAAAGTTTAATCAAAAAATTCAAAAAAAGCGTTAACGGAAAAATAAGAATATTAAAAATATAAGAAATAAAAAATTAACCTTCTACAGCAACAGCTTTTGCGATTCCGAAGCCATAGTCATAACCATAGTAATATGCTGGCTTTGGCAGCTTTATTGTTGTGACTTCATCTAGGCTGTCTAACCTGTTTGCCTTTACGAATCCATCTGATATTGTATACAAGTAGTTGCCGATGTACAAGCTGCGTCTAACTGGGTTGCTGAAGTATGGATAGCTGCCTGCTTTCAAGTATTCTTCCTCATCTGTATGGCTTATCCTTCCTTTTAGCTCAAAGCCAGATTCTTTTGTCAGCTTGAACACATAGGCTCCCTGGAATGTGTACTCGCCAAATTCCCACTCGCCTTGTGGCTTGTTCTTGAAC
>CAZSRE010000033.1:5750-8329 GCA_964609195.1 Candidatus Woesearchaeota archaeon
GACTAATAGATTCTTATCTTTGCTGAATAAGAATGCCTTGTGCTCATGCAGAGCTTCTGAGTCTGTTCCCCTGTCTCCAATATTATACTTTGCAATCTCTTTTGGATTTGCTACATCGTTTACATCAAACAATGCTAGCTTAACTCCCTGGTACAGTGCAAAGTCCCCTTGCTTTGCTTCAACAGCTTCCTTGCCTATGCCTATTATTGTATTCTCATCATATGGATGCAGGTAGTCAGAGTAACCTGGAATCTTTAGTTTTCCAAGGATACTCGGATTACTGGGCTGGCTCAAGTCTATTACAAACAAAGGATCTATTTTCTTGAATGTAACTAGATACAATCTATCAGCAATAAACCTGGCCGAGTATATCCTCTCGCCTGGGGCAAGGTCTTCTAACTTGCCCACTAATTTCATGCTGGAATCTAGGACATAGACATTGTTCTTCGCTACAGCCTGGGATTCTTGTGGAAGACGCCAGTTGTAATATGGCTCTAGAGTAACTGCAACCCTAAGATGATTCTTATATTCATCCATAGAGAATTGGTTGAGTAAATGGCCAAGTATCTCGCCTTGTTCTTTGTAATCTATATTTCTCCTGTTTACAGCAATCTTATGGATAACTGTCTTCTGGCTTTCTAGGTGGAACTGTGCCTGCAATTCTTCAGTCTTGTCAGCTATTTTTTTCTCAAGAGACTGGCGCTGCTCATCTTTAAGCTCATTCATATAGCTGCCGATTATCTCTGAGATCTCTTTATATTTCAAGTAATCTTTCTTGTCTGAGGCTTTTACATTGCTTATCTCTAACTGGATATCAGCAGGCAAGCTTGGGATTACAGCTTCCTCAAATATCTTAAGCTGGTGGAAACGCCAGTCTATCCTTTTAGGTGTTGCGAGGTAGATATTTTTCTCAGAGACAAACATAGTATCTGCATAATCAAGCAGGAAAGATTCCATTGTAGGCTCTTCATTTTCATTTACTACACTTAGAGCTATTATATTTGTATATTGATTGTTGTAGCTTGGAACTATTGGATGATAAATGCTTGTAGCTGCAAGCTTTTTCTCAACACCATCTTCATACAATACAGGCAATGGTATTGGACCAGGGTATTCTGGATAATAGTAAACTGGTTGGGTAAATATTGCATAGACATAGTTGTCTATCATCCTTGAGTCATAATAATTGCCTTCAGTGCTTAGGTTCCTGACAAGCTTAGGATTTTCCTTGTCTGAAACATCATAAACGCGTATAAAACTCTTTGGCTGCCTGTAGTAATATTGACCAGGCCATATTACCATTTTTTCTGCAGCAATTGCAGCAGACTCTGCTATAACTGCAGATTCAGATGATCTTGTTTCAGCCAATGGCATTATAGGACCTGGATAATAGTTAAATTGTTCCTTCCCAAATACTATAAGCTTGTCTTCATTTATGAAAATCTCGCTTAGATATGATGGCATGTCCATCTCTATCTTGGAGATTATCTTTGCATCCTCTGCAGGATATGCATTCATTATAATAACTTCCTCATTCTTGACTAAGTAAATGTACTTGCCGTCATTCTTGACAATATCTGCTTCATCAACTCCTGCAACCTGTATATTTGTAGCAGAGTAGTCTGGAGATGAAGTAGCTAATGATTTTGCAGATGCACCAGAGTCTGCTGACTCTGCTGCCATCAAAGCTACTCCCCTTCCATAATATCCGCCAAGACCAGATGGCTGGGAAGATTTTATGTAATCAGAAAGCTCTTCTTCTGACGTAAATTTCTTCATAGCCAAGCTATCTTGGCTAGCAGATGGAATCTGTATGTTACACCCAGCTAAAAATATCAAAACAATTAATATTAATGATAGTATAGTTTTCATTTTTTCCTCCTTAGATTGCTTATAAGCATATATAATAATATTGCGAATATGCTGCCTGCTAAGAACCACAAATAGTTGAATTGTGGAACAAGAACGTTAACAGTTTGTGTTATTGTAGACGTTGCTTGTGTAGTAGTTGTTGCATTTACTATGGCTTGAGATAATGCTTGGCCTCCTGATACAGCAACTTTTGCAGACTCTTGTGCTAGCTCTCTTGCTATTGGTTGCATTATCTGTTGTGAGAAGATATCTGAGCTTACAGCTACTTTCCTAAATCCAGCGAATAAATATAGCAAAGCAGACGCTGCAAATGAGATTATAGCTACTGGTATTAGATTTTTTATACTACTTGGAACTGTTTCTCCTTTAGGAGCTATGACTATGAATTTCTTTGCAATTTTGTAGACATTGATTTTATTCCCTTTATCACTCCAGACAAAGTCCTTTATCTCTACAAGCCCATGTTTAAGCAAATTCTGCATATTATAATGGACTGTGGATAATGGCATGTTCAGTGCTTTCCCTATGTCTGTCTCGCTAGCATCTTTATCACCAAGATAGTCTAATAGTTTTCTGCAAGTGTCATTGCTTACGATATTGGCTATCTCCTTTGCCTTCTCGTCTTCTAATGAAACTAAGATGAATTTTTCGCTCATGAAAGCATAGTAGAATTACAATATATATAAACCTTGTTTAAGCTTCAAGTT
>CAZSRE010000034.1:0-6630 GCA_964609195.1 Candidatus Woesearchaeota archaeon
AGATGGCTGGTCTTCCAGGTAATGCCTGTCTAGCTTTCTGTTCGCTAGAGCTTTCTGCCTTTAGTATATCTATCTTGCATTCAAATTCTTTTTCAAGCATTTTTTTATTATTAGTTAAAAAACTATACTCGTATTTCTCATTTAATAGTTCCATAGGTATTTTTCCAGGATCTTTTACAAGCACACTTATCAGTTTGGTGCTATCATTCTCATGTCCTTTAACAATGAACTTCCTGATAAGTTGCCCAATATCTCTAGACTCAGATTTCCTTACATTTTCAAATAAACTGTATTTCCATCCCTCAGCTACAAATAAGCTGATCTCTCTTGGTTTGACCTTAACAAGATTAATTATAGTTCTTACATCTTTTTTAACATTCTCAATCATTTCCTCAGCAGATTCTAATTTGTCATCTATCTTCTTAGCATTGTACTTTGGCCATTTAGCCTTAGCAACTAGTCCTTTATTGCCTAGTTTTTCCCATAATTCTTCAGCAGTATGCGGTGCAAACGGTGCAATCATTAATGCCATATTATTCAATGCTTCTTTTTTATCTCCTTCTGTTTGTAGCAAATAATTAGAGGCTACTATAAGCTTAGATATCGCAGAATTATATTTGAAATTTTCTATGTCTTCACTTGCTTTTTTGATAGTGCTATGCATTCTGCTTTCGATAGCCTTATTTTTTAATTTACTCTTATCATCAGCTAGAGTAAATAGCCTTAACAAGAATCTCTGGCTTCCCCCAATCCCCTCATCTGTCCATTCCATATCTTTCTCAGGTGCAGATACAGAAAGCAAGTACAATCTTAATACATCTGGCCCATATCTCTCAATCATCTCGCCAGGATCAACAATGTTTCCTTTTGATTTGCTCATCACGCCTCCATCTTTAGTCACCATCCCATGAGCTAGAAGCTTCATAAATGGCTCATCTATATTCAGATACTTCAGGTCCCTCAACGCTTTAACAAAAAACCTAGAATAAAGTAAATGTAATATAGCATGCTCTATTCCGCCAACATACTGGTCGACAGGCATCCAGATTGCTGTCCTCTTCTTATCAAATGCTGTTTTTTTCTCTTTTGGGCTGCAATATCTCAAAAAGTACCAGCTTGAGTCAACAAAAGTATCCATGGTATCTGTTTCTCTTCTTGCCAGTTTCCCACATTTATAGCATTTAACATTAACAAACTCAGAAACTGTAGCCAGTGGATTTCCAGTTCCAGAAAAATCTGCTTTCTCAGGCAATCTGACGGGAAGATCTTTCTCAGGGACAGGCAGCATTCCGCATTCTTTGCAGTATATAATGGGTATAGGTGCTCCCCAATATCTCTGCCTTGATATCAGCCAGTCTCTAAGCTTATACTTACTTGCTCTTTTTCCAATATTGCTTTGCTCGAGATATTCATTGATTCTCCCTATAGCTTCCTTGTTCTTCATCCCATCAAATTTTTCAGAATTGACAAGCACCCCATCTTCATCATAGGCCTTTATCATTTTGTCCTGGCTTATCTTCCAGTCTACTCTAGGTTGGATAACTACCTTCATTGGTAATTTGTACTTTCTGGCAAAATCAAAATCTCTCTGGTCATGCGCCGGCACACCCATGATTACCCCAGTTCCATAATCCATCAAGACAAAATTAGCTGTATAGATTGGAATCTTCTCATTGGTAACAGGATTAATAGCATGTCTTCCAGTATACAATCCTTTTTTCTCAGCATCATTGGCAAATCTGTCTTTTATTACAAATTCAGTTATAAACTTCCTGACTTCTTCCTCATGTTCGTTACCTTTTACCAACTCCATTAATCTAGGATGCATTGGCGATAATACTAAGAATGTAACACCATACAAGGTATCTGACCTTGTAGTAAAAACAGTCAATGGTTCATTGCTTCCCATTAATCTAAAATCAATCAACGTTCCATCGCTCTTGCCTATCCAGTTTTCCTGCATTACCTTCACCCTTTCAGGCCAATGCTCCAGCTTCTTTAAGTCTTTCAAAAGCTCATCTGCATATTCTGTAATCTTAAAGAACCATTGTTCTAAATCTTTTACACTTACATTATTATGGCATCTCCAGCATTTTCCATCTTCTACCTGCTCATTTGCAAGTACAGTCTTGCAATGATCGCACCAGTTTACTAATGCCTTTTTCTTGTATGCCAGTCCTTTTTCATAAAACTTCAAGAATATCCATTGGTTCCATTTGTAATAATCTTCATTGCAAGTTATAACCTCTCTCTCCCAGTCATAACTAAAGCCAAGCTGCCTCTGCTGTTTTTTCATCTCATTAATCCTGTCATAAGTCCATTTTCTTGGATGAACATTGTTCTTTATAGCAGCGTTCTCAGCAGGCAATCCAAAGCTGTCATATCCCATGGGAAATAATACATTAAATCCCTGCATTCTTTTATACCTGGCATAGGCGTCGCTTATGCTATAAGTCCTGGCATGGCCCATATGCAGCTTGCCGGAAGGATAAGGGAACATGTCAAGCATGTAGAATTTCTTTTTCTTGCTCTCTTTAGTTTTAAAGAGTTTAGCCTTCTCCCATTTAGCCTGCCATTTGCTAGCCAGCTTCTTTAGGTCAACCATAGAATAAAATCTCTAAGCTAGATTTATAAAAGTTTTGAAAATTTAAAGTATCGCTAGGGTGTCTATAGACTCATCTTTCCCTTCTCTGGCTTTTAATGCTTCTGATGGCAGGTTAACATCAACATTTCCATTTACATTCGATAGTTTTACATCAAATTCATATGCCACGTTCAACCCTCCAAAAAAGACTGTTGTGCCTGGTTGTTGCTCAGGATCATTAGAGGCCATTTTAAGTGTTGATTTTATCCTTTCTATCACAAAGGTTTTTTTGTTTATCCAAATTATTGAAGAAAATTCTTGGACAGTAGAATTTAACTGGCCGTAAGCAGAATTTACAGAATCATTGCCAGGAGTTATCCTAGCTTTATAATAGCTAACTCCATCAATCTTCTCTTCTCCTAAAAATTCTATTTTGCTTTTTTTGTATAGCTCAAAAGTCTTGCTGAACTGATCATTATTCTTCCATGGATCTCCCTGTAATTTTGATTTCATCCATTCTCCATTTGTATTGGTATAAAGCATATCATTGATTACATATGCCTCTATCTTTACCTGCTGATTGCTGTTTATTGCCAGGTCTTTTACCTGCACATTCTGGCCGCCTATAGATATATCTTCCCCGCTATTTGTAGATCTAGCCCTTAGGTTCATGTCAATTAGGGCATACAGCTTCTTATTTAATTTGTTCACTTTCTCATTAACTACAAAATCATATGCTAAATCTATATTTTGCCCAAAGAATATCATAGACATGTCAATCTTTCCATTAGTATCAAGGTGAAAGGAGTTAATGTTTGAATTTGCCTCAAGTATTTTCTGCTTTATTTCTTCTTCGGTAAGGCCTTGTTGAGAACAACCTGTTATAAGAATTAGTAAAAGAAATGCAATATATATCCCTATTATTTTCCTCATGTCTGTATTTAATAAAAAAGATTAAATCTCTCTCTTGACTAGTAGCTAGCTATTGCCCAAAGCCCTGCAATACCTGCTGTAATAGCTGATTAATGCTGTCTTTTAATGGTCCACTGCAAACATCTAAATCTAATGTTGCCAGCTTTCCTGAAACAAACCCTGTGCTAATTGCGCTCTTTGGTATGGCGCAAGTCATGCTCTTTCCTTCAAAGTCTTTTGGGGTGTTTCCTGCAGCTTTCTGAATAGTGATATCTACATTGCAGTTATCTCCCTGCGCACCCTGTATTACATAATTAACAGTGCCGTCTGTAAGGGCCTTAGTGTAACTAACTGCAGCACATGTCTTAGCCGCCTCAACAAAACAAGCATCATCGCTGCATGTCTTGGCCTTACTTCCGCAACCAGAAACAGAAACAATCAGAACTAAAGCAGCTAAAATAATAAATATTACCTTTTTTCCCATGTGGTTTAGTCAAATTGATGTATTTATATATATTTCTATACTATAAAACAACAAAAACATAAGCAATTCTAATCAAAATTTTCTTAGACATGCTATTTGAAAAGGTTTAAATATCATCCATAAGCCTTTCTTTCTGAGCTTTTTCGCGAACCTTTTTGCTAAAAAGGCTCAAGGACCTGTAGCTCAGCTTGGATAGAGCACGGCACTTCTAATGCCGGGGTCGACGGTTCAAATCCGTTCAGGTCCGCTATCTATAACTTAATAAACTTCTAAAACCTTATAGGGTGATGAAAAAAGAAGAACTATATACCTTATTTAAAAAAGTCGTTAGTAACAAATTTAATTCAAAATATCTGGCAAAGATACCACAAGCTATGATAGTATATCGCCTTTCTTTGAACTATAGTCAACCTGAGTTCTGTAATCTAGTTGGAATAAAAAGATGGAGACTTCACGAAATGGAAAGGGGTATTGTTAAATTCTTAAACGTTGAAAGAAGCGAACAATTCATGACAAAAATAAAAATAGCATTCAAAAAGGAAGATATTAGACAACTTAAATTTGCTACTATTTATGAAAACTATCACATTTTTCAGTTAAAGAGGGTGTTTAACTCAAAAAGAGCTAAATATGCAAGATCATTGGTTAAACCCGCAAGCAATTTGTTGAAAGGTTTAAAATCTAATCTGGGAAACAAAGCTACTAATCTGTTTGAGGAAAAAATTCAACATATACTAACTAGTTCAAAAGTTGATTATAAAATTCATTGTTTAATTGAAAGTGTGAACAAAAAGGTAATATCTGATTTTGTTATTTTTAAAGATAATATTCCCAAAGTCGTTATTGAAGTCAGACAAGCTCAGCCAAAAAATAAAAGAAGATTTTATGATCTGTTGAAAATGCATGCTATTAGAATAGATCATAAATTGCAGGGAATAAAGCTGAGATGGCCAAATTTGAAAACAATAGCTGTATTGAGCAGTAAGCATATCCCAATTAAGACATTATCTCCTAATCTAACTGCAGAATTTCTAAATACAGATAAGATTATAGTGGATTCAGATTTGGATCAATTACCAATATATATAAAGAGTGTATTAAGGAAACCTTTTTAAAACGTAATTACACTAGATTTAATATGGCACCGTAGCCAAAATGAGCTAAAGTTCATGGCAATCCGGTAAGGCAATCGATATCCCTAAAAAAGATAGTTGAACCTGCAGCCGAATGGGTGGTGAGCGATCACTCTCTGGGTTCAAATCCCAGCGGTGCCTTCCATAAAATTTATATACAGATTAAACTAGAGTCTTTTATCAAATGAGGTGGTGTGAATGAAAAAATCCAGTATTCTTATTATAGCTATATTAGTTCTAAGTGCAGTTTCATTATCTTTTGTCTTTGCTGAAGAAAGCAATACAGCTGGCAGGATGATGAAAGAAGATGTAAGGATGATTAAAGAAATATCTGAACGCCCGCATAAACCAATGATTTACAAGATGCATCTTATGGGCAAGGGAATAGCTGTAAATCCCTCAGATCTTAATGATTTTTCAAGAGTGTCAATAGTCGCTGCTAAGGTAGCTGTGCCTAATGGAAGCATTATAGGCAAGGGAATATTGCAAATTGAAAGAGAAAAATACTGGCTTTCTAATATTATAGTAGAGGGAAATTCAGGCAGTGCAGATGTTTATGCAAAAGAAAGCAGGACAAAGATAGGTGACTTGTCTTTAACTAAAAAAGAAGGCACTGATGCAATATGGCATGGAGTGCTTAATCTCAATAGCAGAAACATGCATATCTATCTTCTAGGTATGTCTCGTGGTTTTTCAGGAGAAGAACAGGCAGATAAAGCCAAAGATTATTGCAAAGATAATCCAGAAGACCTAAGATGTAAATCTGTTTCAGGCTATGATTGCAAATCAAATCCAGAGCAATGCAGAGAGAAGATAACAAGATACTGCACAGATCATCCAACAGATGCAAGATGCAAAGAGCTATTGAGGGCATATTGCAGAGAACATCCAGACGATGAAAGGTGCAAGGCTCCAGAAACATCTACAACAACAGAAACTACAGCCACATCATCCATAGAGACAACATCTACTATCGCGACAACAACTGTAGAAGGATCTTCCACATCAACAACATCTATACTTGTTACTACAACCGTAGGAGCTTAAGATGAAAAAAGCTACAATAGCCCTAGCTACAATCTTGCTTGTTATTTTTATAGCTGGATGTGCTAAGCAGCCGACAAGAGAATTTGCAGGGCAACCAGAATATCAGCCCTCTACAACAGTACCTACCCAAGCAGTAGCTCAGCAATCAAGCCAGCAGGCAATTGATGCAGTGATAGATGCTCAATTGTCCCAGCTTGTAGATCAGGAAACAGACCTTGCGCAGTTAGAGAGAGAACTAGTAATTTAATTCTTTTTTATTATTAAATAAAAGTTACTACCTGCTAAAAAACTTCTTTCTACTTCCAATCCAGCTTTCTTTACAAGTTCAATTAATTCGTCTTTAGAGAAAAAGTGGTAGAATATCTCTTTCCCACCTATCCAATTTAAATTTCTATCTCTAACTAGTCCCATCTTCCACCATATGCTTATCAAACATCTCCCATTCTTTTTCAAAACTCTTTTTATTTCCT
>CAZSRE010000034.1:6640-8109 GCA_964609195.1 Candidatus Woesearchaeota archaeon
CTACTTTTCCAACCTCTATATGACCGCAATATTCATCATCAATTACTTTCTTAATCTCACCCAGTTCTAGTCTCTTCTTGAATATAGGCCCATCAACTACAAGAGTATCTGCATGCCCGCCTTCAAATCCTATGTGAAATCCATGTCTCTGGCTTAATCTTTTCAGCCTGTCAAAGTTCTCTTTTGTCAGCTTCTCTCCAAGCCAGCTCTCTCCCAAACCTTCAACAGCTACTTGTGTAATCCTGATGTCATATCCTCTTGCTATCATGTCTTCAACCAGCTGGTCATGTTCCATTCCAGCATGGCTTGCAAATACCTCTATCCCAAAAGGATGCAGCTCAGTCTGCAAGCTCTTTAACTGCGTCTCCTGTAATCCAACACCCCCAAGAACTAATGCCTCAACAGGATTCTTCTCAACAACTTCTCTGATCAACTCAGCTTCTTTCTCAGCATCAGCAACATCACATCCAATTAATATATGTTTGAATCCTAGAATCTCAGCAAGCTGTTTAGTATGCTCAACAGTTGCATAATGGAATAAATAGCAATCTTTTCTGCTTGGCTTAACACTCAACAAGTATTTTATGTTCCATCCTCTGTTAATAGCATATTCTATTGCCAGAGTGCTGTCTTTGCCTCCAGAATACATTACAGCGACATCCATAAGGCTTTTATTAACTGGAATCTATATAAAACTTTCCATGAAAATAGAATTAACGTACTTTTCTAACAGGTAATCCATAAGTAACAAGAGATAGACCAGAATGTCCTCCGCCGCCTAAACCAACAAGTCTTGTATTAACTACAGCCTCTAAGCCCTCATTTAGTAATTTTTCTGTAGCTTCAATATATTTCTCATTATAGCAAAAATCTAATTCAACTCTAAAATATTTCTCTCTCTGTCTAGTATCTATAATCTGTACAGAATGACCTACAAATTCCTCATATTCAGCTTTAGAGCCTGGAAATAAAACAACATGTTCTAAGGCATGATATACATTACTCCCTCTTTCGATTAAATTCTTATTTTTTATTGAGCTCATGTTTTTTTTCGGTTCTGTCTCTTGTAAAATAAAAATAAAATTCTTTCCTAGGTTTTCTCCCCAAGAAAAGATTTTCGCAAGCCTTTTAGGAAAAGGCTTACTTCTTCTTTCTAAACAATAAAGTTAGGAAGTAAACAATTACAACAATCAAAGCCACATCAGCTATAATCCAGAATACTGTGGATATGTTGGTGCTGCTCGTTCTTGGCGTAAATACTGTCCCGCCAGTTACAGGCTCTAACCCGGTGCCTTTAACACTAACAACTACATTCTTAGTTGCTAAAGTCTCGCTGCCTGATTTCAGTTCAACCAATGCTGTATAGCTTCCAGTTGTTGCATCACTCTTAACACTCAATGGGATAGTAATCTGCGCCTCACTGTCTCCTTCCACGCTTACAATCTGGCTGACAGTATTTGTCCATGCTC
>CAZSRE010000035.1:0-8074 GCA_964609195.1 Candidatus Woesearchaeota archaeon
CATGAGAAATTAACATGAAATCTGCTCATTTGGACAAAAAACCACCCCAAAATCATAACACTAAAAACTTTCACTTAAACTCCACATGAAACTGAGGTGTTATCTTTTTGTAGTAACATCTTTTTCGATAAGAAACTTTTAAAAATAAAGTTGCAGTGGAAGTTAAGGGGAGGGTGATATCTATTCTAGAATAAGAATCTTTAAATAGAAGAAACATTTTTAATTTTAAAATGTCGCAAAAGGGGTTGTCAAGTTTCTTTGAGAATTTTTTAAAGAAAGAACCATTATTCACAAACAAATATATTCTTCAGTCTAGTTACACTCCAAAAAACGTTCCATATAGAGAAGATCAGATACAAATAATAGCAGGAATATTGGCACCTGCATTAAGATTAGAAAAACCTAGCAATATATTTATTTACGGAAAAACAGGCAGCGGGAAGACATTAAGTGTAAGACATGTTGCTGATAATATTTTAGAGGTATGTGCTGATAAGAAGATTAACCTTAAGATGGTTTATATTAATTGTAAGTTAAAAAGAGTCAGCGATACTGAATATAGGATAGTATCACAACTTGCAAGAGAATTAGGAAAAGAAGTGCCTAGCACTGGTTTGCCTACAGATGATGTTTATAAGATTTTTGTTAAATTAGTCGATGAAAGAAAACAGCTTGTAATACTTATTTTAGATGAGATTGACCAGCTTGTTAATAAGGCGGGAGATGAAATATTATATAATTTGACAAGATTAAACTCTGAATTGAAGAACGCTCAGATATCTTTGATAGGAATATCTAATAATCTACAGTTTACTGAAAACCTGGATCCTAGGATAAAGAGCAGCCTGAGTGAGGAAGAGATATTGTTCCCACCATATAATGCTGTGCAATTACAGAAGATTTTGCTGCAAAGAGCCAAGCTTAGCTTCAGAGAGGAAGTTATTGAAGATGGGGTTATTGAGAAATGTGCTGCATACGCTGCAAGAGAGCATGGGGATGCTAGAAGAGCACTTGAATTATTAAGAGTAGCTGGAGAGCTCGCTGAGAGAAGCAATTCTAATATAGTTAGCATCAAGCATATTGATGAAGCAGAAGATAAAGTAGAAAGAGATAGGGTATTAGACACAATAAACACACAACCTAAACAGATACAACTCACCTTATACTCTATATTGGAAGTTTGCACCAAAAATACAAATGGACCAATATTTACTGGAGAAGTATTTGATATCTATAAAGATGTTTGTTCTAAGGTAGGAATAAAATCCCTGACACAGAGGAGAGTAAGTGATATCATAGCTGAGCTAGACATGCTTGGAATAATAAATACTAAAGTTGTTAGCAATGGTAGATATGGCCGGACACGACAGATTAACATAGCTGTGCCAAATAGCACAATACCTAAGATAAACGAGCTACTTAAGGATGGATTGAATATATGAGCAAGGTAATCATATCTAAGTTTATAGAAAATGGATTCTTAGTTAGTCCTGAGTTTCTGGATAAAAATGATAAAGAGGATGAAGCCAGTAGTTTGCTGGACCAGATCAAGATCAAACTCTCAAGCAAAGATAATCCTATTGTTCTTGGCCAGGATTTACTGCCTGTTATTTATAATGATAAAAAAGTAGATATCAATTGGCTAGAATTTGACAGTTCTAAGGCATTATATGAGAAAGGGAGAAATGGAAAGACCTATCAGACATTTTTAGATATTATAATTGAGAATAAGCCAGAGATCTCTTTAGACAAGCCTTTTAAAAAAAGCCTTGAGGGAAAAGAGAGCTCGCAAACAAGCTTTTCTGAAAAGCTTGAGCAAAAAGAAACTCAAAAAGAAAAAGAGACAGGAAATTCAGATGATAAATATAGGGTTCATATACTAAAATCTTATGATGAACCTCCTAAGAAAAGAACTGTGCAAGATTTTGTTACATATTTTAGATTAAGATATGAAGGAATAAAAAAAATATTGCTAAATAGGACAGAACTGCAAAATGCTACTTCTATAAGCAGAATAATCGGCAGAAATGGGCATGAACCTGCAGCTATAATTGGAATAGTAAGTGAAAAAAGAATTACAAAGAATGGAAGCATAATCTTTAATTTAGAAGATTTAACTGGAAGCATTACTGCCATTATAAGCAAGGGAAATAGCAATGGATTGATTGATGTTGCTAATGATGTTGTAGATGATGAAGTTATAGGTTTAACTGGATTTGTCAGAGATAAGGCAATATTCGCAAATTCGATAATATGGCCAGATGTGCCATTGAAAGAATTAAAAAAAGCCAAAGATGAATGTTATGTAGCTTTTATCTCAGACATCCATGTGGGGAGTAAGAAATTCTTGTTTGATGAATTCATGAAATTTGTCAGATGGATTAATGGCGGAACAGGAGATGAGAAGCAGAGGGAAGTAGCATTGAAGATAAAATATCTTTTTGTCATTGGAGATATAATTGATGGATGTGGGGTATTTCCCGGGCAAGAAGATACCTTGGCAATAAAAGACATAGAGAAACAATATGATGCTTGCGCAGCTATATTTGCACAGATAAGAAAAGACATCAAGATAATTATGTGTCCAGGACAGCATGACTCTTTAAGATCAAGCGAACCGCAACCAACCTTATACAAGGATTTTGCAAGGAAATTGTATGAATTAGAAAATGTAGTCATGGTCAGTAACCCAGCATTAGTCAATATTCACGCCAGCAAAGAATTCCCAGGTTTTGATGTATTGATGTATCATGGGGCTAGCTTCCATTATTTTATCAGCAATGTAGATTCTGTAAGAAGGCAAGACCCTAAAAATAACCCTAGTGTTGTTTCTAAGTTCTTATTAAAAAGAAGACATTTAGCTCCTACATATGGGTCTGTAGGGATATTGCCAGATACTAAGTCTGATTCTTTAATAATAGACAAGGTTCCTGACTTTTTTGTAAATGGTGATATGCATAGGACAAATATCGGAAATTATAATGGAGTTGCGATAATAAATAGCTCTTGTTGGCAGGATAGGACAGAGTTTGAAGAAAAAGTAGGCAATAACCCAGACCCTGCAAAAGTTCCTATTGTCAATTTGAAGACCAGAGAGACAACAGTACTAGATTTTTCTAATTAAAATGGCAGTTGTTTGCAGTCCAGAAATGAAGAGATATTTTGATGAGTTAGATGGACAAATAAAGAGTGCTTATGATTCAGCCAGCAAGGCTAGAGAAAAAGGATATGACCCAGACGATAGGGTAGAGATTCAACTGGCGAGAAATATGGGGGAAAGAGTAGAGGGGTTAGTTAGCGTTATTGTACCGCAGATAAAAGGAAGTGGAGTTGTGCAGAGATTATTTGAGCTTGAGAAGAAATTTGGATTATTAGATTGGAGAGTCGGATTGACTATCGGGCTAGAAGTTGCAAATGAGAAGTTTTGCAGGTTTAAAGACAAGCATGAAGCTATGGAGAGTGGGATAAGGGTGGGACTTGCTTACATGACTCTTGGAGTCGTGTCTTCTCCACTTGAGGGTTTTGTGAAACTAAAGATGAGAAAAAGGAGAGATGGGGGAGACTATGTCTCTGTATTGTATTCCGGGCCAATAAGAAGCGCAGGTGGAACAATGGCAGCTGTCTCAGTTCTAATTGCAGATTACATAAGGAAAGAAATGGGATATGGTGTATATGACCCAAGTGATGACGAAGTTAAAAGAACAGTAACTGAGCTGTATGATTATCATGAGAGAGTTACTAACCTACAATATCTGCCTAGTGAGCAGGAAATAGCATTAATAGCTAAGAATCTGCCTGTTCAGATTGATGGAGATCCTTCTGAAAAATTTGAGGTTAGCAATTATAAGGATTTAGCTAGAATAGATACTAACAGGATAAGAAACGGGATTTGCTTAGTAATTGGAGAAGGGATTGCCCAGAAGGCTGTAAAGATAGCCAAGCAATTAGAAGCCTGGGGCAAGGATTTTGGATTAGAACACTGGAGTTTCATGAGTGACTTTGTGAAACTACAAAAGAAGATTAAAGCTAAGGGAGGGGTTGAGAGCAGCACTGTAAAAATACTGCCAGATAATACTTTTATTAAAGATGTTGTTGCTGGAAGGCCAGTGTTGACCTATCCCTTAAGAGCCGGTGGGTTTAGATTAAGGTATGGGAGAAGCAGAACCTCAGGATTCTCTTCAATGAGTATGCACCCAGCTACAATGGTTGTATTGGATGACTATATCGCAACAGGAACTCAATTAAAATATGAAAGGCCTGGTAAATCCAGTGCAATGGCTCCCTGTGATAGCATTGAAGGACCTATCGTAAAATTAGACACTGGAGAGGTTGTTTTCCTCGACACTGTGGAGGAGGCTAGGAAGCATAAGGCTAATATAAGCGAGATATTATTCATGGGAGATTATCTTGTCAACTATGCTGAGTTTTATCATAGAGGGCATAAACTTGTTCCTGCAGGATATTGTGAAGATTGGTGGAAACAGGATCTAAAGAAGGCACTGAATGAAAAAAGATTCGAAAAAGATAAATTAATTAATGATATATTAAGAGATCCTGTGAGAAATATACCAAGCTGCAAGGATGCTATAAATCTTTCAGAAAAGCTGGACGTGCCCCTGCATCCTAGATATACATATCATTGGAAAGATATTAGCATAGAAGATTTTCTTAAATTTGCAGGGTGGATCAGCACATGCAGCTACGAAGATGGCAAGTTGATATTGGATCTAAACTTAGATGCTAAAAGAGTAATGGAGATATTAGGCATACCACATAATGTAATTGACAATATGCATGTTGTGCTGGACCAAAATCATGGGATGGCACTAGCAGTAAGCCTAGGTTTTTCTGATGGGGATGCAAGTAAACTTATTGAGAAAATTGAAAATTTATTATCTGATAATACTAATGTATTGGATATAGTGAATAAGCTTTCAACTATAAAAATAATGGACAAATCAGGAACATACATCGGAGCTAGAATGGGCAGACCCGAGAAGGCCAAGATAAGAAAATTAACCGGGGCACCACAAGCACTATTTCCTGTAGGAAATGAGGGCGGAAAGATGAGAAGCATTAATGCTGCGCTAGACAAGGGGAGAATAACTGCAGATTATCCAATTTATCGATGCGAGAATTGCAACAAAGAAACTATTTTTTCTGTCTGCGAGACTTGTGATAAAAAGACTGTAAAACTTGAAGGATATAGAAAACAGCAGATAGACATTAATTATTACTTTAAGCAAGCAGTAAAGAGACTTGATGTGACTAATCTTCCTGATATGATCAAGGGGGTTAGGGGAACATCTAACGAAGATCACATTCCTGAGAATTTAATGAAGGGTATATTGAGAGCAATGAATAAATTGCATGTTAATAAAGATGGCACTATAAGATATGACATGACTGAGATGCCCTTGACTCATTTCAAACCTGTAGAAGTTGGAACGAGCATCGAGAAGCTAAGAAAAATGGGATATCTGAAAGATTGCTACGGAAATGAATTATCAAATGAGCAACAAATCTTAGAGATTAAACCGCAAGATATTATATTGCCAACAGGCACTAAATTAGGGGAAGAAGGCGCTGACGAGATACTTTTTAGAACTGCTAATTTTGTAGATGATCTTTTAGTCAAAATGTATGGGTTGCCTGCATTTTACAATGTGAAAAGCAAAAAGGATATGGTAGGCCAATTAGTTATAGGAATTGCCCCACATATTTCTGCAGGTATAGTTGGGAGAGTGATTGGATTCTCTGAGGTAAGAGGCTGTTATGCTCATCCTATGTGGCATGCTGCTCAGAGAAGAGACTGCGTTTATCCTGAGACAAAATTGTTTTTTTATGATAATAAGAAAAAAGATATATTTTATGGGGGTATAGGAGAGTATGTCGAGAAACTTATAAGGGAAGGAGCAGAAACGAAGATTATTGATGGAGTTGGTACCATATCCGTAGAAAATAAAAAAGAGATTTATGGCATAGGAATAGATCCTGTAAGCCATGAAATGAAAAGGAAAAAAATAAAGTATTTCATAAAGGGACCAAGAACTACTGAATGGGTGAAGGTAAAAACCGTAACAAATAGAGAGTATGTTATGACACCAACTCATAAGTTTATGTATATTGAGGAAGGTAAATTCAAATTTAAAGATGCAAGAAAGGTAAATGCCGGGGATAAACTACCAGTGCTGAGTAAATTTAATTTTGAGCTGGGCAACAACAATTTAAACTTGTTCAGGATATTTTATGATGGACTTTCTGAAAGTGAAAAAAGAGAAGTCATTGTCATTAATAATGGAAAGGAAGAGAGATTAAACAAAATTTATGAGAATTATTGCTTAGACGAGCTTGATAATTGGAATAGTGCAAAGATGAGATGGAAGTGGTCTAGGTACCAAATGCCGATAAAATTTAGAGTTAGCAAAGAACTTATGAGGATACTAGGATATTATGCTGCAGAAGGCTGGTCTAGAAAGAGTAAATGGGTTTCACAGATAGCATTCAGAATTTGTAATAATGAGATGCAAGAGGGGCTAGTTGATGATATTAGAAAAGCTTTTGGTATACAACCATGCTTAGGGGAAGAGAATAGCAAGATAACTATTTGCAATAAGTTAGTTTATTATTTGTTCAAATGTATAGGTGTAGGGAATGGAGCATACCAAAAAAGAGTGCCTAACTTTATTTTTGGGTTAAACAAAGCATTAGTTAGGGAATATATTTCTGCATATTTTGAGGGAGATGGAAGTGTTATAAATAAAAAGCACATTGTTTTTTATTCTGTTGCTAGAGGATTGTTGGATGATGTTGCCTTGCTACTGGCAAAGTTTGAAATTCTTGGAAGATATTTTAGAACTGAAGCAAGGCTCCCTGGGAGGAAAGTGTTGGAGAGATATAAAGAGTTGGGTAGAGAGCCGAGAAGGCATGTCTTAAATCATCTTGTTTTAGGAGTTTACGATTCTTTTAAGCTTGGGGAAGTTTTAAGTGTTAGGCATAGAGAGAAAGCTAGTAAAATAGAATTGTTAAAACCATCTGCTTTAAGATACATTAATTATGGTGGCAAACGAGTTTCTTTGATGGCTCAGAGTGATTACGTTGAGGATTTTGTTAAAGAAGTTGAGATTGTAAAAGAAGATAGGCATTCTTATTGTGTTGAGATTGAATGGAAAGAAAAAGAAGATAGAAATGTTTTATGGGGAGAGCAAATCATCAATACAAGATGCGATGGAGATGAAAATTGCGCTATATTACTTATGGATGGCTTATTGAACTTCTCTAGAAAGTTCTTACCGGCACATAGAGGAGCGACACAAGATGCACCATTATTGTTAGTTTCGCAATTGATACCTACAGAAGTTGATGATATGGTATTTGCCCTGGATGTTGCATGGGAATATCCTCTTGAGATTTATTATGCGGCTTTAGAATATAAAGACCCAAAAGAGGTAAAGGTGGAGCAGATAATGTCTAGACTAGGAACAGAAAATCAGTTTGAAGGCATGGGATTTACTCATGATATCAGCAATATCAATATTGGAGTAAATTGCAGCGCATATAAATCAATTCCAACTATGAAGGAAAAAGTGTTTGGACAGATGATGCTGGCAGAGAAGATAAGGGCTGTCGACCAGAGTGATGTTGCCAGGCTGATAATCGAGAGACATTTCATAAGAGATATAAGAGGAAACCTCAGGAAGTTCTCTGCACAACAGTTCAGATGCGTTAGCTGCAACGAGAAATATAGAAGACCGCCGCTAGTTGGAAGATGTGTTAAATGCAATGGCAACCTGTTATTCACTGTTGCAGAAGGGAGCGTAATAAAATATTTAGAGCCTAGTTTGGAGCTTGCTGAAAAATATGAATTGCCTGCTTACCTAAGACAAGTACTTGAGCTGACTAAAAGAAGAATAGAAAGTGTGTTTGGCAAAAATAGCGATAAGCAAGTAAGCTTGGCTAAGTGGTTTGGCTAGAGCTTTCTTAGAAAGAAACCTCGGAAAGAAAATAAGAACCTCGGAAAGAACCTTTTTAGAAAAAACGTTCACGGAAAACAAGCCTTTTGATAAAGCCTTGA
>CAZSRE010000036.1:0-7187 GCA_964609195.1 Candidatus Woesearchaeota archaeon
TAAGAAGCTTAGAGATGCTGGAATTAATTCTGAGCTTGATATAATGAGCAGAGGTGTTAGCAAGAACCTAGATTATGCGAACCAGTTCGGCATCAAGTATGTTGTATTTGCAGGAAAGAAAGAACTTTCAAAGAATAAGGTAAAGCTGAGAGACATGCAGACTGGCAAAGAAAGATTGATTACTTTAAAGAAGGTTATAGATTTGCTTAGCAAATAAAATGTAGGTTCTAATTAAGAAATACTTAAATAGTTGGATTAGCTTTTAGTTAAAATGAAATCAGCAATAGGGGATTTCGCTCAAATTTTATATGAAGATGATTACCAATTTAAAGATTTAAACCAAAATAGCATAAGCTTAGGCAAAGATTTAGCATTTAGCCCTTTAAGCTTTGGTTTAGGATATATTGGTGGGGGAGTAAATAGCTTTTTTGACCCAACTACACTTCGAAAAGTTGTTAATGCTATAAGAAACAAGGAAATAGACTCTTTTCAAGAATTTACAGGATTCATTGGTACATTTACAGGTTATTTTAGTGGACTATATCTAATCTATAAAGAGATATCCGAGCATCCAGAAAATCCAGCTAATTACCTTCCATTAGCATTGAATGCAGCTTTTATGGTTGGCAAAACAGCATATAAGTATGGCAAGAAGAAAAGACTTGAAGAAATTGTTTCTTAGATTTTATTTCTTATAACAGAATAAGCTTGGCCTAGTATAGTATAAAATATCATTCCTCCTGTAAAGGAAGATATTGCTGCTCCCAAATATGGAATTGGCCCCAGTATTATGCTAAGTACAATCATTATCAGCATTCCAACAATCCATGGACCCGGGTATTCTCTGCTAAATGCAACCTCAAACACCCTGCCAAGATTGAATGCATGGCCAAATTTCTTTGTATCTGCAAATATAAGAACTGCTGCCGGGAATAAGTATGCTGCAAGAATAGCAAGAAAGACTAGCAAGAAGACTAATGGACCAACCGTAGAAAATACTGTCTTTATATCCAGCACATCCTGCGTTGTAGCCAGGTATGCAAAGTTCTGGAAAAATGATTTAGCACCTAACCCAACTAATAATATTATAAATAATGGTATAAAGTAGATAAATGATATTATGAAAGTTAATAATCCTGTTATGAAAAGCCTGCCAAAGTCTTTCCATTCTGGGAGCTCATTCTTCCTGCGGATAGATAATTTAGCGGACTCTATTATGTAGCCAAGAGAAAGCAGACTTATAATTGGAAGGATGTATAGAAGAACTCCAATAGCATATTTCTGGAAATCAGAAAATGGGCGCTTGATCGCTTCAACGTAGTCTATCATTCACTCAAGCCCCTGGCAGTATCCTTTTGAGTCGCAATATTCTGCTGAGCTGCAATCTTTATTTGTAGAGCATGGCTTTAACTTGAAATAATCTGCTGGAAGGCAGTATTCTCTCACGCTTCCGTCTGGATTAACCTGCCTGCGCAAGAACTCTGGCTGACAATTTGCAACATCATTTACTATTGTGGTAGATATAGTAGATGAAGAAGGCTGCTGTGTGTTAAAGGATGATTTGCATCCAGATATAAAAACTAATGATATAAGCAATAATATAAGTAATTTTTTCATATAAAAATAAGATGCTATTTTGTTAATAAAGCTTTTGATTAGCTTGTGACATCCTCGTCATGAATTATACAGTAACCGTTGATGCAACTCTCTGCTTCAGAGCAGTCCTTGTCTATATTGCATGATTTTAATTTAAAGTAATCAGGAGGAAGGCAGTATTCTCTCACGCTTCCGTCTGGATTAATCTGCTTTCTCAAGAATTGCTTAGGGCATGTATCAGGATTAGTGCTAAAAACAGTTGTTTCTTCTTTTGGTATTGTGGAAGCTGCTGTTGAAGTAGCTGGAATTGTATTGGTGACTGAGCTGCCTGTGGCTGGATAATTACTGCAGCCTGCTATGAACAAAATTGATATGGTAATTAATGCTATGATAAATTTGCTCATAGGCATAGAGAACCGTAGTTTGTTAATAAACTTTTCTAATAAACCAACCTTTTAGAAAAACGTTGACGAAAAAAGTTTATTCAAAAGCTAGTAATAAGGCTTTCTAATAAGTTCTATCTTAATCTCGCCAAAATGATGGTCTTGCTCAAGATTTACCTTGCTTTCATTTGCCAGATGAAGCAATGGGATGAATGTGAGGAGTTTATCTTCTTTTTTATCGCTAGAAACCAGTTCTGTAAATGTTAAAACCTCTTTGTCAATGAACATGCCCTTTATCTTTTCGTAAAGGTTTTTTATCAAAGATGTAATGTCTATAACTTTCTCTGGCAGAACTGCCTTTGCAATGTATCTTTCTTCACTCTTGAATATCCTGCGCTGATTTACCTCTATAGCTTTCTGCAATGCAGACATGAGGTCATTCAATGTAACTTTTCTTTTTCTCGGCTGTGGTGTTTTTAAAAGCAATTTTGGAACTTCTATCTTATGATCTTCCTGGACAAAGTCATCTAATTGCTCTATTTCATCGCTCGGATACATCATCTGATCGAATGCAGCGATGTTCTCTGTAACAAGTTTTTCAGATTTAATCTTCAATAAGATAGCAGATGCAAGTATCACTTTGCCTGAGACAAAAAGATTGGTTTCTTTTAATTTTTTTATCATCTCTAGGTACATTGAAGCAAGCTTGCTTAAGTCTATGTCCCATGGATCCATCTCCTCGCTTTTAACAAGGTCATAGATGATTGTCTGCCAAGTTATCTCATCATCCTGCATCAACATGTTGAGAATTCTGTCTTGCATAATACTAATGAGATACAGTCTTTATTTAAAGTTTATGCTTTCTTAACATTTACGGATAAATGGAGTTTGCGAAGCAAATTTAGTCTTTGCATTCCCATTCTTTATAGAATCTATCTAAAAACTGTTCCATATACCTATGTCTTCCTTCTGCAATTTTCTTTGCTGTTTTGGTATTCATTAGGTCTTTAAGAAGAAGCAATTTTTCGTAAAAATGGTTAATAGTTGGACCTGTGCCATGCTTATATTTCTCAAAAGAACTGTGCAATTCAGGTTTAATATTTGGATTGTAGATTTCTCGTCCTTTATGCCCGCTATAAGCGAAGGTTCTTGTTATACCTATCGCACCGATGGCATCTAATCTATCTGCATCTTGCACAATCATTCCTTCTACTGTACGCATTCGTGTTTTAACACCTGCACCTTTGAAAGACATTTCCTTTATAACTTCACAAACATGAGAAATAACATTCTCTTCAACTTGCATTTTTTCAAGCCATTCCCTTGCTAATTTTGGACCAGCATCATCGTTTCCATCATTGAATTTCCAATCAGAAATGTCATGGAGTAATGCGGCAAGCTGAACCACAAATAAATCTGCAGTCTCATGTCTGCCAATATGAATAGCATTTTTCCAGACACGATAAACATGCCACCAATCGTGGCCAGAACCTTCGTCAGACAATTTGCTCTTAATATATTCTTCAGTTTGTTTTAAAATTGCTTCTTTGTTCATAATTTATGATTAATATTGCAGGAGTTAAAAAGATTTCGTAAAGGCCGGCAGAAGCGGAACAGCTCACAAAATAAAAAGATATATAAATAAGGAATATATACTAAATGTTATGGATACTCCTACAGGTGTAAAAGTTATTTCTGTTGTCTATTATATTTCTGCTGCAATGAGCGCATTAATGGGCCTGGGATTAATATTTGCTTCAAGCGTAGCTAGTGGGTATTTGAAGAGCATTCCGGCTCTACAGCTTGCCGGGAATTTGTTGTTCGGATTTTTTGCAGTGATTTTTCTAGTGTTCGGATTGATTAATTTCCTGGTTGGAAGGGGATTATGGAAAGGCAAGAACTGGTCTAGGATTCTTATTATGGTATTATCTGTATTCGGAATATTACTCGGGTTATCTGCAGCATTTTCCCCTGGCGGACTCAAGGGGGGATTGCCTATTTTAATCATTAATGGAGTGATCTTAGGATATATTGGATTCAGCAAGCAAGTCAAGTCGTTTTTTACTAGCCCACAATAAATCTATTCTTGGCAAACATGTTTAGAATTCTATCTTATATATTCTGCAGCATATAGATAATATCTATACAGGAGCTTGCAAAATGCTATTATAGATTGTATATTATAACCATTATAAAGTAGTGTCATAAGCGAAAGATTTATATATATGTTATGTTCATATAGTGGTAACATAATCACCTCTTTTTTGCCCAGTGGGAGGCTTAAGGGGGTTTTCCTTCGAGAGCCTCCTGCCAGGGTTTAGACAACCTTTTAAGAAAACGTTGACGAAAAGAGGAAAAGCATTAACGGAAAATGTTAAAAAACAAAATAAAAACGGCATTGTATTCTGGTTTAGCTGCTATGACAATGAGTTGTTCTACATCAGATAATAATACAACAAGATATGTTGAAAAAGAACAGCCTAAACAAGTAGATATTTATTCTTTTGATAAATTTGGAGAAATCTATGAAAATCATGACGGCATTCGCGCAACCCATAAAGTATTTACAGCAGACTTAGATGGTGATGGAGATTTTGATATAATTATAGGCTCTTATAGCAAAGTAAGTATCTTAGAAAATAAGATTGAACAAAAGAATTCTAAATAAATATCATTTTAATTAGACATTAACAAAATTTATTAATGACATATACTTATCTATAAAAATTAAGTAACTGGCCTGCAATAACCATTGAAGCATTCTTCATAATTACCGCATTTGCCGTCAATGTCGCATGCTTTTCTTGCTAGCTGCCTGTTGCAATACTCTTTAACTGTGCCATTTGCTAAAACTTGCTTTCTCCACACACCATTGTCGCAAGTTTTCTGGTTTTCCTGGTATTTGAATGCTACTGAAGTAGTTGTCTGCTCTGTTGTAGTAGATTGCTCTAATACAGCTCTGCCTGTAATGCCTCTCTGGCATCCTGCTATGAACAATACTGATAATATGATAAGAACAATTGTTGGCTTGTGCATACAGATAATTATTCTATAACTTATATTTAAACCTTTAGCATTTTGAATATAAATACATTTAAACTAGTAATTTAATGAATTCGCATGGTTAAGCGCCCTGATTATATCTTTATTAAGAGTAAAATTAGAAAGAATGGAAGCCTAGAGTTAGCTGCAAGCTTTTCACTAGATTTGGGAAGAAAGAAAAGCCAATTAGAATTAGATATAAATGATGAAAGCCTTTTTCTTTCAGGTGCTGAACATGTACTGTCGGATAACTATGGGCTTTACAGAAAATTGAATCATAAAGAATTTGATTGCAATAGATTAGACTCTGAAATGAATGCACATGAACATGATCTAGCATATGTAGATGATAAGACTGGAGTAGTCTATAGAACAACAATATACACTTGTGTAACTAGGTTAGAAAAAGACAAATAATTATTTTCTTTTCATCTCTGCATAATGGCATTGACCACAGTAAAATCTGTCTTTATGATCGCCTAGGAAGAAACCATCTCCGCATCTAGGGCAAAATCTCTTTCTTTCTAGCTTGCTGCCTGAAACAGTATATTTACTGTATCTTTTACTTGGCCTTTTGTTTTTTACCTTTTTCTTTGCCATCTTTCTTTGCTTTCTTCTTTCTTTCTTCTACATGCTTAAGCTTTTCTGCATCATGATAGACAGAAGCGTGAATCTCAACATTTCTCTCGCCAAATTTTTCATATATATGATTTAGAACTATAACATCATGGCCATGCTTAAGCAAATCTGCTATTTTCTGCTTTACCTGCTCCTTATTTGGTGTGCTACCCTCATGCTCTAGCTCAAGAACATAATCTTTCCTGTGCAGTAAAGGCATGTCTTTTTCTTGAATGATTTTCATCTTATCTTAATAGCATATTCTCCTTTCATTGTTATTCCGATCTTTTTTGCAATCTCTGACTTGTTAGTATCAATAATAGCTATCTTTCCTTTCCAGTTGTCTGTAAACTGGTTGCCGTTGCAGTTAGGGCAGACATCTTTCTCTACAAACATCTTGCATCTGTTGCATACTTTCTTTTTGCTCATTGTTTTATCCTGTCCTCTAAATTGGTCTCGCTTTTTTTATCTTTTTTATTATTAATTGACATATAAATTACAGCAGTCATTAATACAGCACCAGGCACAGCCATATATGCTCCGTATTTAATCATATCTGTATGATCTGCATATAAACCTGTACCTATTGTAACCAATCCGGCTGCACAAGTTGACAAGCCTATATAACCCAACCATCTTTCAAGGTTCATTTCTTCTTACCTTCTGATTTTTTTTCTGCTTTTTCTGCCTTTTCAGGTTTTGGCTCTGCATCAATCCAATGCAATGCACCCAGGCCAGGCTGTCTCATAGTAAGGCCAATCTTAGGATTATTGCTTTCTTTAAAGCTAATTGCTATGATTCTTGCTCTGCATTTGTCTCCGGCCTTTAAGTTTCTTTTTGATTCTTTTCCTGTCAATACTTTTGACTTGCTAAAACTGACAAAGTCATCCATGGTCTGGCTTACATGAATCATGCCGTCTGTAACTCCTATGCTGATGAATGCTCCAAAGTCTGTAATGTCTCCAATCTTGCCTAGTGTAATCTCCTGCAATTCCGGCCTGTACACTAGGGCTCTGAAGACAGATTGATAGTAAGCAGCGCCGTCTCCTGCTATAATTGTACCTTCACCTACTTCTTCAACACCTAGAACTCCTATGACATAACCAAGCTCTTTGCTAACGAAGTTCTCATACTTCTTGTTTAAGGTATGCAGAACAGCTTCTTTTGTATCAATATTAAACTCTGTTGGAGGTACTCTTACGTGGCTTTTAATCTTTACATCGTAAAACATAGTTAGATCAACTCTAGATGATTCTTTTGTCTTATAACTACTATTTTTAAACCTTTCTCTTTTAACCTTTTCTTTAATTCTTTATCCTGGGTAGCTATGATAGCATCTTTTTCTTCTGCAAGTATATCATCTACGTCTCCAGAACCTGCCCTTAACACAGAGAATTTCTTGGCTAATTGCACTGCCAGATGCTCATCTTTCTTGCCTTTTAATTCATCAAACGTCTTGTCTAATATTGCTACTATGAATTGATCGTTAAGAATCCTGGAAAGCTCGGTTTCAACATCTATTTTAAACCTTGCAACATACAGCAAAAA
>CAZSRE010000037.1:0-1491 GCA_964609195.1 Candidatus Woesearchaeota archaeon
AGCTCAGATCCATTCCCTTGACAGTATATGGAAGCTCTATATATTTCCCTTCTTTTGCTAGCTGCTCTATTATAGGCCCTCCTGGAAAGCCTAGTCCAATCTCTCTTGCAAATTTGTCCAAGGCATTTCCAATTGCTGCATCTAGAGTCTCTCCAAGAATCCTGAAACGATCCCCTTCCAGGCTTATTATCTGGGTGTTTGCTCCTGAAACATACAGATAGATTGGGTTTTTTACTTCTGTGCATAAATGGCCAGACATCAAATGCGCAATTGCATGATTTACCCCAATTATTGGCTTGCTATGCTCTTTTGCTAATTTTAAGGCAATATCTTTAGTAACTGATAGGCAGGGGGACATTCCCGGAGCGTTTGAAAAGGCAATCAAATCTATGTCTTTGAATGTCAGATTAGCTTGTTTGAACGTATCTTCTATGATCTTAGAGCTGAGATTGCGATGATGATTTGCAGCATCATATGGAATAATGCCTCCAGAGACTGTAGTATATATATCTCTAGCTTCTCCCAGAACTTTCCTATCTTCTAAGATAGCTGCAGCGAATGTGTGTGCTGTGCCTTCTAAGCCAAGAATTTTCATATAATTTTAACAAAAATAGGTTATAAAAAGTTAACTAATGCTAAATGTCCTGCCATAAGTACCACTTTATCCATTATGATGGAATAGCAAAGAATATTTAAATAATCATCGGTGGCTTGAAAGACATGGATGCAATTATTTTAGCTGGTGGCAAGGGAACTAGGATGGACAATACTGTACCTAAGCCTTTGGTGATGGTTGGGGACAAGCATCTTATCCAGCACCAGATTGATTATCTTCTTGGCAAAGTAGATAGAATAGTTGTATCAACTGGGTACATGGCTGAAGAAGTTGAGAAGTTTGTGCAAGGATTGTATCCTAGATTTTCGGATGGGAAGTATTGCAAATCTGAGATTTATTTTTCTAGAGAAAATGAACCATTGGGGACTGCTGGAGGATTAAAGAAGGCTCTGAACATGACTGTAATGAATGAAGTAATTGCATTTAATTGTGATGATCTTACCAATATCCCAATTTCGAAGTTAGAAGAGATTACAGAGAATACATTATGCGTTGCTAACCCGACATCGTCTTTCGGCAGTATAGAAATTGGTGAGGATGGATATGTGGCTAGTTTTAGGGAAAAAGAGAAACTAAAAGATTTATGGATTAGTTGTGGATGGTATAAGTTTATAGTTGACAATAAGTTTTATGACAGTTTGCCTGATAAAGGCATGCTTGAATTTGATGTCTTCCCTAAAATGAGATTAAAGCCTTACTTCCACACTGGATTCTGGAAAGCTATAAACACAAGAAAAGACGTGGATGAATTTAATAGAATGCCTAAATTGTACCAAGCAGCTTCCCAATAAGATAGCCAGCTAGTGCAGCTGCTGTTCCTATTGTTGCAATTTCTAGGCCAGAGCGTTTCCAGCTGCCTATAGTTATCTTTGCTT
>CAZSRE010000037.1:1501-2149 GCA_964609195.1 Candidatus Woesearchaeota archaeon
AAAAAGAATGGAAATAATGGGATTAAACTGCCTATAAAGCTGGCTACTCCAACAACAACTCCACTTTTTAATGGACTGCCATATTCTTCTGGATACATCTTCAGCTCTTCAGCCATCAATGTGTCGAGCCATATTCTCTTACTGCTGGTTATTTTTCTTAGAACCTGGTCTAATAATCTGCCTCGAAAACCTTTTTTCAAAAAGATGTGCCGAACCTCTCTTTGCTCAAATGCAGGGTGCTTTTCAATTAATTTTTGCTCTTTTTCCAACTGGCTTTGATAGAATTCTTTAGCTGCTTTAGTTGACGTGTATGCGACTGCAGCCATGCTTATGGATTCTGCAAACGTGGCTGCCAAACCAGATATTATTACAATTCTTATATCGTTTACTGCAGCTGCAACACCGAGGACATTGCCCAGAACATTAACTAATCCATCCTGACCGCCAAGAATAATATCTTTTAACTCATAGCCGACATCATCTAAATACCTCTTTTTATGCATATTTTCAATAATATACTATAGGTTTTAAATGTTTTTATTTCTTGGTCTGACATAAACAAAGGATTGTGGTACTCTGTGTTTGTCGCCATATCTTTTACTATTGGAACTGTTCATAGTTATTTTTGGAATAAATTCTGGGTATTTA
>CAZSRE010000037.1:2159-4576 GCA_964609195.1 Candidatus Woesearchaeota archaeon
ATGATCTCATTTACATGATTCCAGTTTAATGTCTTCATGAATGCTTCTATATATGTTTTTCTGGATGTTCCATAGTCTATGAAGTATGCATGCTCAAATACATCAAGAATCAATAATGGAATGCTCCCCCAAACTCCGCCTTGATTATGTGTGTCGCAGACAAAATTATGGAGCTTGCCATCTTCTATGTCTAATGCAAGAACAACCCATCCACGAGCTGCTATACCTAACGCCTTGAATTCTTCAAACCAGTGTTCATAACTGCCAAAATCTTCTTTTATCCACTTAACTATGTCTCCAGAAGGCTGGGCATTTCCACCCATATTGTCAAAATAGCCTTCATGGAGCTTTACTCCATTCAATGCGAATGTCTCTTCTACCTTTAACTCTCTTAAATCAGAATAAGTAGCGTTTGCTGTTGTAAGATCTACAGTCTTTAGCTTATTCCAGATCTCATTGACTTTCTTTACATAACCTGCATATAGAACATCATGATGCTCTGATAATTGTTTTTCGCTTAAGCCATCTAATTTTTTATATTTTAAAGGCTTTACAGATTTTTCAGCATACATATTAATCCCCCCGAGCTTTTCTTAAAAAGAAAACCTCGGAAAAAGAAATATGGCATTATATTTAAATATATGCCTTAATCTGCATTGTTAAGTTAAATGGAATTTAAAGATTTAAATAAGATTTATTATGAATCTCAAATAATGCTTCCTCTTAGACTACATCTTCTTAACAATGTATTCTTGAATACCTACAGTTATTAAGCCAATTATTAACAAACCTAGTCTAGAATAGCCCGCAATCGCTATTCCTTTTGCACCCATATCACCAATGTAACTGTATGCTGCTTTAGCCATAGTACCAAATATGATTGGGAGGATAAATCTCTTTATTGCTATTGGCCCTGCTGCAGCTATATATGTTAATTCATCATCAGGGGTAAAAGGCAAAACGTAAACTATGAGTAAAGTTATTGGACCGATCCTTTGAGTAATTTTATCAAAACGATTGTAAAAGTTGGGAGGTACAACTTTTTGAAGCAACGATCTTCCATATTTTTTTACTAAGATAACAATAAAAAATAATCCAATACTTGTAGCAAAAAAGTTTATTACAAACCCAAGGTGCCCACCAAAAATATAACCAGATGCAATCAAAATAAATGTGTTGAAAAGTGGTGTTAACGTAACATAAACTACTTCGATTAAAAAGTAAAAGGCTATCCCCCATTGCCCACTATTCTTGACAATGGCTTGTAAGCTTTCTCTGTTAATGTATTTAGTAAAGATAACAGCCGCAGTAATCATCAAAACAACATAGATTGATATAATAAGTATACTTTTTAGTTTAGGCCTTTCAGACATTATTTTTTCCATGTTGGTTATTAGACTATGTTATTTAAAACTTATAAACTTACTTAATTTGATTAAATCTATCCATTTATTCTCTCCCAAGTTTAAATTAGTAGCTTTCTCTAAAGGAGTTCTTCTTAAAGTCTGATGTTTGTCCAAAACGTAAAAGTCCATATTAGAATAAACCAAGAAAGCGAAAGATAAGAGAGAAATATTTTTTTAGTTAAAATAACTACTGCTTACTTAACAATACATTAATCAAATCTCTCTGTCTTAATCTTGCTTCTATCAACTCCAAGGGTTATTAGCATCTGCTGTATCTCGCTAACCATTTTCGGAGGGCCGCAGATATAGAATAAAACCTCTTTATAATCCGGGATTAGCTCGAGAATTATCTTATCGCCAACCCTGCCATTTAATCCTTCCCAGCTTTCATCCTGTGTTGTTGCTAGATAAAGCTTAAGATTCTTATTTTTCTTTTCCAGTTCCAGAAGCTCTTTATGATAGATGATATCATTTTTTGTTTTGTTTGTATAGATTAATCTCATTTTTACAGGATAATCATGCTCTGTGTTGTTTCTTATAATGCTCATCAATGGGACTATTCCTGAGCCAGCACCAATAAGCACAATATTATTGCCTAGCTCTGGAAGATGGAAGAACAGCCCATATGGGAATTCTACAGCCACTTTGTCTCCTGGCTTTAAGCTCTGCATGCTTGTGCCAAAGGGCCCGGGATTATGCTTTTTTACTGTGAAGTCAATATAATCCTTGCCAGGGATTGATGCGATAGAATATGCTTTCTTTTCTGTCTTATCCTTGCCCCCTCTAACAACATTTAGTGTAAGCATGCCAAACTGGCCAGGCTTGAAATCTATTTTATTGTCTAATTTGAACCTTATTGTTCTTGTATTGTGTGTTTCTATTATATTATCAATAACTTCTAGAATCATGGAAAATAGGCTGAAATAATGGTTTAAAAATCTTTGCTTACTGGCTTGTCCATTGGAATAGTAGTTTGTCTATTCAACTGATAACATATATCTTAATTAATAG
>CAZSRE010000037.1:4586-6807 GCA_964609195.1 Candidatus Woesearchaeota archaeon
CTATAAGATAACTAAATAAAATCTACTGAATAGTCCAGCCACCATCTACAACAAGTATCTGGCCTGTAATGTAATCTGCTCTATCAGATGATAGGAAGACGACTGCATTTGCGATGTCCTCTGGCAAACCCATCCTGGCCCAAGGAATAACTGCAATCATCTGCTTTTTGGCTTCTTCATTCAGTCCCTGCTGCACACCAGGAGTATCAATTGCTCCTGGAGCTACTGCATTTACATTTATCTTTTTATCAGCAAGCTCTAAGGCAAGAGCTCTCGTAAATCCGTTAATGCCACCTTTGGATGCGCAATAATGAACCAATCCTTTATACCCTATCAACGAAGCTATTGAAGAAATGCTTACAATCTTGCTGCCTGGATTCATTACCTTTACAGCTGTCTGTGATGTAAAGAAAATGCTTTTCAGATTTATATCAAGAACCTTATCCCAGTCTTTTTCAGTCATATCTGCAAAAGAAACAAATGGATAGATACCTGCATTGTTAACAAGGATGTCTAGTTTGCCGAATTTCTTGATTGTCTTCTTAATCATGTTATTAACGTCTTTCTTATCTGACACATCACATTTCACAGCAAGGCCTTTAACTCCAAGCTTCTCAATCTCCCTTACAACTTTTTTGCAATCTTTTTCATCAATATCAGAGACAACAACATTACATCCTTCTTTTGCCAAGGCAAGAACTATACCATAGCCTATACCTCTTCGAGAACCAGTAACTATTGCAACTTTTCCTTTCAGTAACATGTACACCTCTAATATTGATAAGCAATCATCATATAAAAGATTTGTGGAAAATCATTTAACTATGTTTGTCTTTTTTCTTGCCAAGTTAATCACTATAAATTAGATAACTGGATATAAATACTTTATGGAAGATGCAACTATGATTGTAAAAAAGAAAAAAACTAATGCAAACAGGATGAGAATCCCATATGCATTCCGGGGTTATGTTCTTTTCCTAGCATGCCCATATGAGCCATCTGCACCACATGATGGTGTGCAAACTCGTTTCCGCTAGGCATTTCATCCATGTGCTCATCGTTGCATGGCTCCATGGTTTCATGCATGTCATGCTCCCCGTGCGCCTTGACAGCATTAATGCCGAACAATAAGACTGCCAAAACCAAAGTTATTAAAGCAAGTTTTTGCATTTTGTCCTCCTTATAGTTTATATCTTTTCATGATCAATGAATTAGAGACTACTGATACTGATGAGAATGCCATTGCGGCTGCTGCTATGATTGGGTTCAATAAAAATCCAGTGAATGGATATAATAAACCAGCTGCCAATGGAATGCCGGCTACATTATAGATGAAGGCCCAGAAAAGATTCTGTTTTATCTTTTTAAGTGTATATTTGCTTAGTTTTATTGCCTTTACCACATCCAGCAAATCATTCCTAACTAGAACGATGCTGCCAGACTCTATTGCTACGTCTGTGCCTGAGCCTATTGCAATGCCAAGATTTGCTTGCGCTAGAGCAGGAGCATCATTAATACCATCGCCAACAAAAGCCACTATCTTCCCTTTTTGCTGCAGCTTCTTGACCTCCAATACTTTTTTATCAGGCAACACATTTGCCAGCACATTATCTATGCCTAGCTGAGAAGCTATTGCCTTGCCTGTTCTCTCATTATCTCCTGTAATCATCATAACTTCCTTGCCAAGCTTCTTTAATTCTGATATTGCTTGCTTAGAATTTTCTTTTAGAGTATCTGCTATTGCTATTATACCTATTACCTTATTATCTACTGCAACCATAATTGCTGTCTTTCCTTCATCTTCAAACTTAGCAAGTTGATTTTCGCAGTTAGAGATATTAATCTTATTAGACTGCATCAATCTTCTGTTACCATTAAGAATATGCCTGCTATGATAACTCGCTTTAATTCCATGGCCTGGAATATTCTCAAAATGACTGGCGTCCGGAATCTTTAACTTAGTTTTTTTAGCATAGTTCACAATTGCATCGGCCAGTGGATGCTCGGAGTTTTTCTCTGCTATCGAAGAGTAAAGCAATACATCTTTCTCATTATGGTTATTAAGAGCAAAAACATCGGTAACTTCTGGCTTGCCTTTTGTCAAAGTTCCTGTCTTGTCAAAAATGATTGTATCAACTTTATGGGCTATCTCTAAGGCAGCAGCATCCTTGATTAATATTCCTGATTCTGCACCTTTTCCTGTTCCAACCATTATGGCTGT
>CAZSRE010000038.1:0-6798 GCA_964609195.1 Candidatus Woesearchaeota archaeon
AAATAATCCCTAGCACCTACTTTTCTATTTTCATTAGCGTCTGGAAGCTTTAGCCAATCTACCATGTTTCCGTCATATGCATGATTTAGCTGAAAAACGCGTTTTTTATACTGGCTGAAGCTCATATGTTTTGTTGCAGGATATTCTGCGCGGAAATAATGGTAGAGATCTTGCTCAGAGAATTGCTTATGATAATGCAATGGCAAAACTCTTACCTTAGATAGATCCACTCTCTGTTCTGGAAGAACAGCATTTCCTGGACTTGCTTGCTTGACTGCAGGAGCTGCAGGCTCTGTATACTCACGACCTACAAGTTTATCAGGCCTATCACTAGTGCATGATATACTTGCAGCGAGAGACAGACCAGCTAGGCTTAATGACACTTTTCTAATTGTATTTTCTAGATTCATATTTAACCCCTCCAAGGCTTAATTACTATAATCTTCTCTTCCATTATCATTAAAGTCTCTGATCTTTAGATAGTCAACCTTTACACCCTGCTTTAATCCAGGGTTGAGATATTTAAAGTCATCTCTGTATGCATCAAATACTCTCTCAGAATCTGAAGAAGAAGATTCTCCAAGATAGAACCTGAGAACGTCATTTGAATCAAATGGCTTGCCATACTGAACATCAATGACTTTAGCTTTCATTATCCTGTTCAAGATGCTGCCATATTCTGCTCCATATTCCTCTGCTTCCTGCAGTTTTTTGCTCATTTCTGGATCTGCATACATCTTGTCAATCTCTTCCTGAGAAGGTTCTGGAAAACCTAACCTATCTGTGTATTTTTTAACATCCTCCGGAGTTACTTTTGTATAAGTTTGAGAAGATTGTGGTTCGGCTTTTGTTTCAATATGCGGTCTGACTTCACATGATAAATTTGCTGCTAAGGCTAAGCCTGCCAATCCTAAGGTTAATCTATTGACATGTTTTTCTAAGCTCATTTTGATTTCCCCCTATATCTTGTACTATTGTTAAATGATAAATTATTTAAGGCTTTATATACCGTAAACTATATATATTCTAGCATATATTCTTCATGCATGGCAGACAATAGGATACAGTTACCAAGCAGTTCAGGCGGGCTAGTAAGGTATTTTGATGAATATAAGAGCAAGATAGAGTTTAAGCCTGGATATGTAGTATTCTTCATAGTATTGGTGCTGATAATAGAGCTTATATTGTATTCTCAATCTACAAGACTTCTGGGATAAATTAAAGAAAATGATACCGGGAATCAATCCAAAACAGCTAAAACAGGCTATGAAGCAGCTTGGGATGAAGCAAGAAGAGATTGATGCTAAAGAAGTTATAATCAGGACAAGCGAGAAGCAGCTTGTTATCAAAAATCCAAGTGTTGTCAGGATTAATATGATGGGGCAGGATAGTTTTCAGGTAACAGGAGAGGTGAATGAAGAAAGCTTGGAGAAATGGAAAAAAGAGGATATAGAGATAGTTAGTAAGCAGGCTGGTGTAAGCTATGAAAAAGCCAGGAATGTTCTGGAAAAAGAAGGAGATATTGCTGGGGCTATTTTAGCACTGCAACAGGATAAAACTTAATAATAAGCTTGTGCTATAAAAATAGCATGGAAGCTTTTGAGCAACTGGTTAAAGAGGCAAGAAAAGCATTTGACACTGCTGACCATCTTACCTATGTCACTTATCCATTAATTAAGGAAAGCAAACTTATGATAACAATAACCGAGCATATTCATCATTCTGTGATGAAGGCAATGCAGGCATTATTAGAATATGAAAGGATGTACAAAAGAATATCATACATACCAAATGACTTTATGTCAAGGATGGATATGTTAAAACAGAGCATATTTCCAAGATACAAAATGCAAGAATATAGCCAGCTTATAATGGATATAAGAGAGATAGTAGAGACTAGAAAGAAAAGCAGCATGGAATTTGCGAGGAGAGACAGATATTTCATGTATACGGAAGGGTATAGGAGAAGCAGCTCGGTAAGCATAGACAGCTTGAAAGGATATCTGGCTAAGACAAGAGGATTTCTAGAACAAATTGGCAAAGTTATAGGTGAAAATGAACGAGCAACATGATGAGGCTTTGGAAGAGCTGAAAAGAGCAGACCATTTAGTGTTTGTTACTCTAAAATATACTAGGACTGCTGATGTAATAAAGAATGCTATCAAGAGATTGATAAATGCCTGCGATTTTATCATCATAGAGGCTTTAGAACATGCAAAGAACAAAAGAAAGATAAAATCTATCCCATTAACACCAAGATCCAGGTGCGAGATGTTGGAAACTATTATAAAGGATAACAGAATTAAAGAATTTGTGAGATTTTATAATCTGCTGAAGAAAATCGACAAGGCTGAATATACGAAAAAGAATGAGTACAGGAAGCATGTTGCGCTGATTGCCATTGATGAAAATGGAAAGAACTTGGATGTTGATATTGTAACTCTTGTGAGCTATTTTGAGAGGACAAGAGATTATGTGTTTGTAATGAAATCATGGATAAGAGGAGAGCTATGACTAAGTACATAACATGTGTGTCTGGAAAAGGCGGAGTTGGAAAAAGTACCAGTGCTTTAAATCTTGCGGCTGCATTGAACTTCTTTGGAAAAGATTGCATTGTTGTAGACGCTAACTTGACAACTCCAAACATAGGATTGCATCTTGGAGTGCCAGTTGTGCCTATCAATCTGCATAATGTGCTGAAGGGAAAGAACCATATTGCTGAGGCTATTTATCTGCATCCATCCGGCATAAAGATTATCCCTGCCGGATTATCATTAGATGATCTTAGGAACATTAATGCTGATCATCTTAAGAAAAAATTATCAGACTTAAGGGGATTGACTGATTTTGTGATTATAGATGCAGCTGCCGGACTGGGAAAGGAAGCGCTTGCTGCTATGAATGCTGCTGATGAGCTGTTGATTGTAACTAATCCTGAGCTGCCTGCTGTGACAGATGCTTTAAAGACGATAAAATTAGCTGAGGAATTAAAGATTCCTGTAAGGGGGATAGTAGTTACTAGGACTAAAGAAGATAATCACGATATGAGCATAAAGAACATAGAAGTGTTGACTGAGACTCCTGTTATTTCTATCATACCAGAGGATAAGAATGTTAGAAAGGCTTTGATTAAGCGAGATATCTTGGTAAATCATGCTCCAAAATCTCCTGCTGCCATAGGCTATAAGCAGCTGGCTGCTGGCATGCTTGGAATAGAATTTGGAGAACAGCCTGATCCAATATTAAGAAAGGGTATATTTTCTAAACTGCTTGAGAAGTTTGGTTTCGTTTAAGCTTTTTAAGAAAAAGCTTGCAAAAACAGAAAGTCTGGTAAAAAAGACTTCAAAATAGCTTGTATTCCCTATTAAAGCCACTTATAGGTATTTTAAAAAGCTTTTTAAATTTTTTTAAACACTAGACTACATGGAAGCAACAGCAGGATTAGAGGATAAGGTTAGGGATATAGAAAGTTATAGCATGCTGGAATTGTATGACAAAGATATTCTAAAATCTTTAATTGAAGATTTACCAGAGCAAGCTAAAAGCATTGAGTATAGACTGTTTGCCCAGAAATATAGAATCCTATTACAAGCTGCTGACTGGAGAAAGAAAGAAGTTCCTGGGCTAATGGACAAGGTGCGTGAGGCTATTGCAGGAAGCATTGACTATACGATAAGGAAGATTGAAGAGAATGGAAGAGACCTTAATGCCATGCATATCAGGCAGAATTACAGGCCTATGTATAATGCTGTGATGAAGCTAGGATATATCTGGGAGGATTATCTTGAGAAACTTGGAATAAGCTATGATAAGTATGATGTAAGGAAAGAAAATAATCCTGAAATAGATGCTTTAGGACTGATAGATATAATAAAAAAATTGCCAGAAGATGACATAAAAAATATTCAAAAAGGCAGGCTAGAAAATGATCCCGAGCTATTAAGAAAGATAAGAATGGGATTTGAAACTCCTGAAGTTGCATTAATACTCGCAGGCAGGAGTAAGGCATATTATCCAAGAGCTGATATACTTGGATCTGCAGTTAGAGAACATTGGGGTAAATTAGGAAAAAGTCATCTTGATCTATATAATCTGATTGACAATATGGCATTTAGAGACATTACTGACAAGCTTAATTGCCATAGAAATATAACTCCAGACATCAGGCCAGTATTGCAGGCAAGCGTAAGCAGGATATACATGGGAGATATAGCTGATGAGACGATGAATATTAACCTTAATCTTGTAGCTGGCAATAGGACTATTATTAAAGGAAACAGAAAGAGAGATGATAGGCTCTATTATGATGTTATGCTGGATTTCAGGCTTGTTGATGAAAAGTTCACTCCAAAGGCTATTGATGCTGTGTATATGATTGGCACTAGCCTAACAGAGCCAGGTGATATTTTCTCTGCAATGGAAGGATGGCTGAAACATTTTGGTTTTAGACTTGATAAAGATTAACCAAAATAACCTTTTAGAAAAAGAGCTTTCTTAGAAAGAAACCTCGGAAAGAACTTGGAGAAAAAGCTTAACCAAAAAGCTTAAATATATACCAGAGCAGCTATTTTACTATGAACAGAGCTGATTGCCTTCATGGAGCCTTTTTGGGAAAAAGGTTCGCGAAAAATTAAGAATCCTATAGTTTTAAGTAATCAGATTTCTGCAAATTTTCCTTCTAAATATGGCGGTATTAGTAAAGTGGTATTATACGAGTCTGTGGAGCTCGAGTCAGGAGTTCGATTCTCCTATACCGCCCTCTGAACTATTTATTTCTTATAAGTAGTAACAAACCGAAAGATTTATATATGTACTAGGATTAACAATTCCTGGAGAAAATCAAATATGATTGACGAACAAAAGACTAAGGAAAGAAGAATTCAAGAACAAAATAGAAGATTAGAGACTACTCAAACAATTAATCCCTTAACTGGAAAACCATATTTACAGGAAAGAAACCTTAGAACAAGGAGATTGGAAGATCCTATCCAGGCACACCTCAGAGTAATGGAAGCTGAGAATCCCTCAGAAAATCTACATAAGCAAGGGCTATTAAAAGAATTAGCTGATAGATTATATTTATTCGATAGAGCAATTCACTATCACAGAGGCGATAGTGGAATATATAAAGAATATGCTACAGATAAGTCTTTCTATAAATATAATTTGGTAGATATTTTGGATTATTGCAAGAATAATAATGATATTATAATTGAAAAGAAAATACTTAAAAACACTCTTGGTAAATATCAAATATTTAGAGATTGAACTCTAGAATTATTAATTTAAACAAGGACAGGGCTACTCTGATAATGGAATTAGCTAGATATTTCTTGTAATCAATATACTTTCTTAAGTCTAATAATTTCTCCCATTGTAACCCTTTCTCTAACACAAGTTTGATAAGCTTTAAATAATAGACTTATCTTTTAAAGATTATGGAAAAATATAACCTGATTAAAGTGGCAGAACCGAACAGTTTCGATAGGAATGCCTATACCACCCTTAACCCTTTAAAGAAAAGCGTTAACGGAAAGAAGAAGGTATTGGAACTATGAGTTCTGATGTTGAGATGGCAAAAGGAACCAGAGACTTGAACTCTGGGGAAGCACTTACTAAAGAGAAGATCATTGAAACTATCAGATCTGTATTCAAGCTATATGGCTTTTATCCGATAGAGAATCCTGTATTAGAAAGATATGAGACTATTACCAGCATACTTGCTGGTGGATCTGAAATTCTTAAAGAGACATTCAAATTGCTAGACCAGGGAGGGAGAGAACTAGCATTGAGATATGACTTGACTGTGCCTTTGGCAAGGTACGTATCATTAAATCCAAATGTAAAGCTTCCATTCAAAAGATACCAGATAGGACAAGTATATAGAGACGGCCCTGTAAAGACTGGAAGATACAGGGAGTTCACTCAGGCAGATGCTGACATAGTTGGAAGCAGCAGCATACTTGCTGATGCTGAATGCGTTAAACTAGCTCTTGATGTTTTTGACAGACTAAAGATAAAGGCAGAGATAAGAATAAACAACAGGACTTTAATTGACAGCATTCTAGGCTATCTTGGTATAGACAATAAGAAGGAAGTTATAATTGCGATTGACAAGCTGGAGAAGATTGGAATAGAAGAAGTAAAAAAAGAATTGAAAGGAAAAGGATTGAATGAAGATAAGATAAAGAAGCTGTTTTCTATAATAACTGCAAAGGGCAATAATAAAGAGATACTTTCAAAAGCAGAAAGGATGCTTGGAGAAAATAACGGAGTTAAAGAGATTGAGATGCTTCTTGGATATGTAAAAGATAAAAGAGTAAAGACAACCTTGTCTTTAGCCAGAGGATTAGAATATTATACTGGCAATGTTTTCGAGGCTTTTTCTCCAGCTATCAATTCAAGCATAGCTGCAGGTGGCAGATATGACAACATGATAGGAGCCTTTGTTGGAGGCAAGCAGCAATATCCAGCTGTAGGAATATCTTTTGGAGTTGATATACTATATGATATTATAAAGAAAGATGGAAAAAAGACAGACACTAAAGTCTTTATCATACCCATAAATACTGAAAAGAAATGTCTGGAAATTGTTAAGAAGCTTAGAGATGCTGGAATTAATTCTGACATTGACATAATGAACAGGGGAGTCAGCAAAAACTTAGATTATGCAAACCAGCTCGGCATCAAATATGTTGTATTTGCCGGAAAGAAAGAACTTTCAAAGAACAAGGTAAAGCTGAGAGATATGGAAACTGGAAAAGAAAGTTTGATTACTTTAAAAAAAGTTATAGATTT
>CAZSRE010000039.1:0-6685 GCA_964609195.1 Candidatus Woesearchaeota archaeon
GCCAGTAAATATATAACCAATGACTGCTGTTACAATGATAAGGTATAGTATTTCAAGTGGCGTAATCAAACCAAGAAGATTGTAAGATAGGAATGCCATGCACCTTTGAGGCTAACTTTATTATAAAAGGCTTTCTAATAACCTTTTAACAAAAGCTTAACCAAAAAGCTTAACCAAAAAATCTAAGCAAAGGTTTATAAATAAATCATTTTCAAACAGACACCATGAAAAGATACCAAAGATCGTTTGTATGGGCTTCACTTTTGGTGGTATTTTCTTTCATATATTTAGCTTTCAAGTTCCCATCTATTCAGGAACAAAAAGTTGAGATACTTAGCAAGTTTGCCGATAGATTGGCAGGATGGATGCCAAACATACTTATAGTTATAATAATATTTATCTTTACAAATCTAGCTATAAATATATCTACACATTTTATAACAAAGTACTTTGAAAAGAAAGGCAAGAAGGAACAAGATTTGTTCTTAGTTTTGATTGTTTACAAATATATAGTATGGTTCCTTGCAATCATGGTAAGCCTTTCCACATTGTTCAAGAACTTTGGTTCATTATTAACTTCCATCGGATTGATTGGATTTGGAATCACATTTGCATTGCAGAAGCCTATCCTTAATTTCGTTGGATGGCTGAGCATAATAGCCAATGGACCATATAAGATAGGTGATAGAATAATGATTAATGGAATGAAGGGAGATGTATTTAACATAAAAGTGATGTACACATATCTTAGAGAAGTGAATAATGATGATGATATGACTGGGAGAGTTGTCACTATCCCTAATGAGTTTGTGCTCAGTAATGGTACTACTAATTTTACCAGAGGGTCGCCTTATGTATGGGAAGAGGTCAGTTATTCCATAACTTATGAGAGTAATTGGAAGAAAGCAATTAAGATTTTAGAAGAAAGCGCAGATGAACTGCTAGGGGAAGAAATGAGGAAGTTAGCTCAGGAATGGAGTAAAGTCAAGAGGAGATTTGAAGTAGGAACTTCTGTTTTTGACAAGCCAATCATAAGACTTTCTTTAGCAGATTCTTGGATAAATCTCAGGGTAAGGTATTTGATAGATGTACGGAAGAAAAAAGGTGTAAATACTAAATTAAATTCTATTGTATTGGAAAAATTTGGAAATACAAAAGATATTAAGCTAGCTTACCCACATATGCATGTAATACTAGACAAATAAACCAAAAACAATATATATCTTAGACAACACATTTTTATATGCTTTCCGTTGGAATTGTAGAAGATCTTATAATACTTTTATTGTCTTTAATAACCCTTATTTATTCGGGATTGCTTGTTGTAAAATCACTTGTTAAATTATCATATAAGATGCATGTAAAAGAATATATCCTGTCTTTTATCTTACTTGGTCTTTCAACGTCTATACCCGAATTATTTGTAGGAATTACCTCAGCATTACAAAAAAAACCATTGTTATCTTTAGGGAACATAATAGGCGCAAGCATAATGGATGTTACATTTGTCTCTGCTATAGGGGCTATAATAGCCAGGAGAATTCCTCTTAGAAATAAAATGGTTAAGAGCACGTCAATTTATATGGTGGGAATTGTCTCTTTAATGGTAATATTAGCTCTGATAGGCAACCAATTATCTAGAATTGACGGAGTAATATTGATAGCTGTATTTTTCTTTTATATGGGTAAATTGTATAAACAAAAGATAGAGACTAAACCTTTAGGAAAGAAAACAGAGAAGAAAGTTCTTGAAGAAGATCATGAGGGAGACCACAGAAAGCTCATTGTATTCTATAAGAAAATTAGAGATGAGGCCTGGTTTAATTTTATACTGTTCATAATTGGCATTAGCGTTGTCTTCTTAAGCGCAAAATTGGTTACAAACTCGGCAGTTGGTATATCTAATGATTTTTCTTTGCCTGTTTTGTTGGTCGGCATGATAATTGTCTCTGTAGGGACTACTTTACCCGAGCTAGTGCTTGAGGCAAGAATTTCACTAGCAAAAAGGTGGAATATGTCTTTCGGAGATCCTATGGGCAGTGTAGTTGTAAATTCTTCACTAATATTAGGAATAGTTTCATTGATAAGCCCTATAATGATAGATTCTATTTTGTTCATATTTGGTGCAATATTTTTAATAGCTAGTACAGCTATACTGGCTATAATGATGAACACTAAGAAAGAGATCACTTGGAAAGATGGGTTGATATTGCTGCTCGTTTACTTTATCTTTTTAATCGTGCAGTTAAACCTGAGGTCTATATCATCTATTTAGTAAACTATTTATAGTATTGACTCATATTTATAGTTAGGAGAGAGGTGTACAAATTTGGGTGAACTAAGAAGGGATTATATAAGAGACAGTTGGGTTATAATATCTCCAAAAAGAGGAGCAAGACCAAGACAGTTTATAACTAATTCTAGAAAGAAAGATGACAAGAGCTGCTTTTTCTGCAGAGGCAATGAAAGTTTGACACCACCCGAAACTTACAGAGTAGAAGAGAAAAAGAAGTGGATAATAAGATGCTTTCCAAACAAATTCCCTGCTGTGAGCGAGGAGGATCAGCCTAAGCTAAAGATAGTGAATGAGTTTATCAGATATCAATTTGCATATGGCTGGCATGAGGTGATGGTTGACAGCCCCTGGCACAATAAGCAGCTTGCTGACTTGCCTGTTGAGCATATTAGAAAGGTGTTGCAGGCATATTCTGATAGGGTGACAGAGCTTAGTAGGAATAAAGACATAAAATATGTTGCTGTCTTTAAGAATTCTGAGATGGAAGCAGGAACATCAATATTACATTCACATAGCCAGCTGATTGCATATAATCATGTATCTAGGGCTGTATTGGACGAGGTTAGGGCTGTAGCAAAATACAATAAGTGTCCTTATTGCAGCATAATACGAATGGAAGGAAAGAGTGATAGGCTTGCATTTGATAACAAGAGAGCAATTGCTTTTGCCCCTTATGCTTCTAGATATCCTTATGAGCTTGCTATATTTCCAAAAAGACATGTGCATGACATTACAGAAATGAGAGATGATGAATTACTTGGAATTGCTAGAACAGTAAAACAGGCATTGGTTAGGCTGAAAAAATTAAACGCACCATATAATATGTACCTGCACAATGCACCCCTAGGTGAAGAATTGCATTTCCATATGAAGATTAATCCAAGGACTAGCATCTTTGGCGGATTTGAACTATCTACAGGGACTATAATCAATACTATTGCTCCTGAAGACGCTGCAAAGTTCTATAGGGGGGAGATAGATATATGATAAGGATAGTGAGAGCACCTGTAAGAATAGATTTTGCCGGAGGAACTACTGATATTTATCCATTTACACATAGATATGGTGGATGTGTGTTGAATGCTGCGATTAACAGGTATGTTAAAGGTGCATTAGTCTCTACTGTTGACAATACTAATTTATCTTATGAGGCTAACATACCAACAGGCTCAGGATTGGGAACTAGCAGTGCAATGAATGTTGTATGGCTTGGATTAGTCAGCCAGATTAAGGACAAGAAGAAGATTGCGGATACTGTTTATAGATTAGAGCAAGATATGGATATAGTTGGAGGAAAGCAGGATCAGTATGCTGCTGCTTTTGGAGGAATAAACTTCTTGAGATTTGAAAAAGACAAGGTTGTTAGAGAGCAGTTGAACTTAGATAAAAAGATATTAAAAAATCTACAGTCCAGCTTGTTCTTATTGTATGTCGGCAAGCCAAGATATTCGAGCAGGATAAATGGATTGGTAATAAATAACCTAAGGAAAGGACATAAGAATACTATTGATGCTTTAAAGAATATTAAAGAGATTGCTATTGAGATGAAAGAAAGCCTGGAAATGGGAAACCTAAAGAGGTTTGCAAGATTAATGAATGAAGAATGGATCAACAGGAAAAGACTGCATCCAATGGTTACAAACCCTAGACTAGACGGGCTTATCAGGATTGGAATGGAGAATGGAGCGGATGGGGCTAAGGTCTGCGGAGCTGCCGGTGGCGGAAGTATTTTGTTCTATTGCGAGAATAAACCGAAAGTTATAAATAAGTTCAAGCATGAGAAGATTATAGATTTTAAATTTGATTTTGATGGATTGCTAATTAAGGAGGTGAGGTGATTGAAAATTGCTTGGGTGAGCGCTGAATGGCCGCCTCATCAAGGAGGGATAGGAACTTATTCTCTTGATATTATTGGAGCTTTAAGAAGACTAGGACATCAAGTTGAAATAATATGCTATACTGATGGTGGGAAGAGGGGAGAGAAACATGTTTGGCCTATACTTGATTTGGAAAAAGCTAATTGGAGCGAAACCTTGTATAAAACTATAAAAAAAATTAATCCAGATTTAGTCCATGTTCAGCATGAATATGGTATGTATATCAATGATGAAGATTATAGTTTCTCTTTGCTAAGGACACTGTTCAAATTAAGATTTACTGAAGATAAATTACCATTAATAATGACTTATCATAGTGTTTATAGACTGCTTAGTGATATGGAGAGCAAGTATATGGACATATCATTAAAGATTATTGATGCTGGGATAGTGCACGAGAGATACCAGTTTGAGCTATTACCCATGAACATTGGCAGAGTGCCTGATAATGTTTACGTAATCCCGCATGGAGCTAAGAAGATTAAACCTTATCCAAACGCTAAGAGAGATATTGGACTTGATGAGAAGAAGATAGTTGGAATGATAGGCTGGTGGGAAGAGGACAAGGGATTTCATAGGGTTGTAGAGATGTGGGCAAACATAAAAAAAACTGTTGGCAAAGATTGGATGCTGGTTGTTGCGGGAGGAGCTAGGCTAGGAAGCTCAAGCGGCAGACAATTTAGACCTAAATTGATGAATGCTATCAATAGTTCTAAGGCTAAAAACAGCATTAAAGTAATAGAAGGAGCTTTTAATCCTGAGCAGTATGACAAGATATTATCTTCATTTGACATAATGGTATTGCCTTATAGGAGGGCAAGCCAGTCTGGTAATCTTGCACATGGATTTGCTTTAGGAGTTCCTGCTGTGGTTGATGGGTTAGAAGGATTAAAAGCTGAGATTGAGGAGAGCAGGGCTGGATTAGCAGTAGCTCCAGGAGATGACATAGAGCTTGAAAGAGCAATAAAAATATTAATGACCGATGATAACCTAAGGGAGAAGTGCAGCGAGCGAGCTAAAAAATATGTTACTAAGGCTATAAGATGGGACATAGTTGCAAAAAAACATGTTGAACTATACAAAGAGGCTATGAGGTGGAAGAGAGAGGAACCTTTAGTGTTCAAAAAAGAGCATGGATATGATTATAAGTAATGCTAAAAAAGAGCTCTCGTGGGTTGCTTATGTTGCAACTTATCCGCCGAGAGAATGTGGAATAGCGACGTTTACAGAAGACCTTACTATATCGATGGATAAGAAGTTTAATCCTGCGCTAAGATCAAAAGTAATAGCTATCAATGACAATGGAAGCAGCACTTATAACTATAATAAGAATAAAGTAAAAGGACATATTGATGAGAGCGATGTTGAGGCATATATTGATGCTGCCAAGTACATCAATAATTCTAAGAAGATACAGCTAGTTAACCTGCAGCATGAATTTGGCATCTTTGGAGGAACTTATGGAGAGTATGTAATCCCTTTCTTAGAAGCATTAACCAAGCCTGTTGTGACCACATTCCACAGCGTATTGCCTAACCCAGACGAAAGAAGGAAGAAAGTAGTACAGGCAATTGTAAAAAGAAGTTCGGCAATTGTTGTTATGACTAACTCTGCAGTTGATATTCTTGTCAATGATTATGAGATAAACAGAAAGAAGATTAGAGTTATTCCGCATGGCGTGCCAAACATAACTTTTAGAGACACTAGATTAGTAAAAAAAAGCCTAGATTTGCAAGATAAACTAATATTAAGCACGTTTGGATTATTGAGCAGCGGAAAAGGAATCGAGTATGTAATACAAGCATTACCTAAAATAATAGAGAAGCATCCTAATGTACTTTATCTTGTAATCGGAGAGACGCATCCACAGGTTAGGAAGCAAGAGGGAGAGGAATACAGGAATAAACTAAGAATGCTTGTCGAGAGTCTTGGGTTAAAAGATCATGTTAAATTCTACAATAAATATTTGACACTTAATGAAATCATAAAATATCTAACTGCCACTGATATATATGTCTTTTCTTCTCAAGACCCTGAGCAGATATCAAGTGGAACTTTAGCATATGCAATCGGCGCTGGAAAGGCTATTGTTGCTACACCATGCCTATATTCCAAGGATACCTTAGCTAATGGAAGAGGTTTATTTGTCAAGTTCAGTGATCATGAGTCTATAACTGAATCTGTAAATATTTTATTAGACAATGAGAATATTAGAAAAGAACTAGAGAACAAGACATATGAGTATAGCAGAGCAATGACATGGCAGAATGTTGCTACTAGTTACTTGAGCGTGTTTAGAGAAGTGGTAAAGCTGAAAGAGGGGCTTGGAATGCACAAATTCCCACATATCAAGCTAAACCATATCAAGAACCTAACAGATGATGTTGGAATTATACAGCATGCTAAGCATACTGTCTCTGACAGGAGCACTGGTTATACATTAGACGATAATGCCAGGGCTTTGATAGTAGCGAGTAAGATGCATGAAAGGAACAGAGATGAAGTTAGCTAT
>CAZSRE010000040.1:0-6655 GCA_964609195.1 Candidatus Woesearchaeota archaeon
AGGATGGATGGTATTCTAAGAAGAAATGGAAAGACAGGCATAGGGGAAAATGTTGTTGTAAGAAAATGTGATGTTAAAGAAGCAAAGAGCGTAACAATAGCTCCTGCACAAGAAGGAGTAATGATCCAAGGTCATCCAGATGTATTCAGGCGTGGCTTGCTTGGTAGAGCTGTTGTCAAGGGGGATATAGTTGCATTAGGCGGAGCTCAAAGAAGAAGAAAAACATTGACAGGCAGTCCATTCGAAGATATATTTGATGTGTTTGAACAAGGATTCATGGGAACACTCGGCTTCTCTGGATTAAAATTCATAGTAGCAGGCATAGCTCCAAAAGATTCTCCGGTCATTATAACTGAAACTACTGAGATAAGCGTAAGCTCTAAGGCAATGGAAGTTACAGATGAAAGAGTTCCTGAAGTTACATATGAAGACATTGGCGGGCTAGAAGATGAGATTAAGAAAGTAAGAGAGATGGTAGAACTTCCATTAAAGCATCCAGAAATATTCGAAAGATTGGGAATTGAGGCGCCTAAAGGAGTATTATTACATGGTCCGCCAGGAACAGGCAAGACTTTGCTGGCAAAAGCAGTTGCAAATGAGTCAGATGCAAACTTCCTATTAATTAATGGTCCCGAGGTAACTTCGAAATTTTACGGCGATAGCGAAAAAAGAATTCGTGATATATTTGAAGAAGCAGAAAAAAACGCACCATCCATAATATTCATAGATGAGATAGATTCTATAGCTCCGAAGAGAGAAGAAACTTATGGAGAGGTAGAAAGAAGAATGGTTGCTCAATTACTTGCCACAATGGACGGAATGAAAGGAAGAGGAAAAGTAATTGTAATTGGAGCAACTAACAGGCCAAATTCCTTAGATCCTGCATTAAGAAGGCCGGGAAGATTTGATAGGGAGATCACAATTGGTGTTCCAAACAAAGCAGGCAGGTTGAATATCCTTAAAATCCACACAAGGAACATGCCATTGACTAAAGACGTAGATATAGATCATCTAGCGAGTGTTACGCATGGTTTTGTCGGAGCAGACCTATCTGCATTATGCAAGGAAGCAGCAATGAGTGTTCTTAGAAGAGTATTGCCAGACCTAAAATTAAAAGAAGATACATCTATACCAAGAGAGGCATTAGAAAAATTAAGAGTTACAGCCAATGATTTCAAAGATGCACTAAAGACAGTCAGACCATCCGCTATGAGGGAAGTATTGATTGAAAATCCCAATGTTAGATGGGAAGATGTTGGTGGCCTGGTCTCATTAAAACAAGATTTAGTTGAGGCAATAGAATGGCCATTAAAGAATCCAACAGCATTTAAACGCCTAGGGATAAGACCGCCAAGAGGCATATTGATCTATGGCCCGCCAGGAACAGGCAAGACTCTGCTGGCAAAGGCAGTAGCAACAGAGTCTGAAGCTAATTTTATCTATATAAAAGGGCCAGAGCTAATAAGCAAATGGGTTGGAGAGTCATTGCCATATTATGAGGAATTAATTGTTAAAAAAGATGGATTAGTAAAAAGAATGAAAATAGGTGAGATAGTGGAAAATAAACAAGATGTAGAGGTCTTGGCATTCGATAAAGATAAAAGAGTAGTATTTTCAAAGATTGATGATTATATAAAGCACCCTCAAACATCAAATATGTTGGAGATAACTACGAGGACAGGTAGAAAGATGAAAGTTACATCAGATCATTCTCTGTTTTCATTTGTTAATGGACAGCTTACAAGTATTCCGACTAGTTATCTAGTCCCTAATGAAAGCTATATAGCAATACCCAAAAGATTAAATTTACCTAGAGAAAGAATTAAGAGCATAAATTTATATGATCATTTTATAAATGACGATTCTGTTTTTGTTGGCAACACTAAAGATTACTTGTCAAAATCCAAATTAATTCTCGGCTTGGATAAGACTGCAAAAATATTAGGAATCTCAAAGAAATATTTATCTGATGTGATCGGTAAAAATCTACCAATATCTATAATTAAGTTTGATAGGTTAATTAAAGAAGCAAAGCTGGCACTTTACCATAAAGAGATTTCAATCAAATTAAAAGGAAGTGTACATGATTACCCAGCTATATTTGATATAGACACAGATTTTTGGAGGCTTATCGGTTTATGGATTGCAGAGGGAGACTTTAATGGCTATACAATAAGAATACATAACCAGAACTCAGAAATAAGAGAGGATATGCACAAATTATGTGATAAATATAACTTCAGCATATCAAAAGGAAAAAAAGCATTTACAATAAACTCATTATTGCTGCAAAAGATATTTAGAAATGTTCTTGGATTAACAGCTGGCGCAAAGAATAAAAGAATACCAGCTATTGCATATATTCTTGACAAGGAGAGTAAATCCAACCTACTAAAAGGATACTTTAGTGGGGATGGCTCAATATATCCAGCAGAAAGAGGGAAATTCAATATAGAAGCAGGAACTATAAGCAAAGACTTAGCAAATGATTTATTATATCTTTTATTAGACTTTGGCATAGTTGCATCTCTTTATACTAAAGAAGAGAGGACAGGAAGCACGACTTATAGAATCACAATATTAGGAGTTAAAAACTTTGAGAACTTCAAGGAAATCGGGTTTATTGATAAAATAAGGGATAATAGAATTAAACAATATATAGAATCTAGGAAGTGGTTTAGGTCAGATCTAGTCCCATTATCTGGGGGATTATATGAACTTGCCTCTCAAAATGTTACTATTGGGAATTATGCTATAGGAAAAGAAAGATTAAAAAAGCTTTTAATCTTAGTTGACAAAGATAAGTTAAAATATAAAGACTATTGGGATTTAGTTGAAGGAGACATTTTCTTTGATTTGGTTAAAGAAATTAAAGTAGTAGACAATGAAAAATATGTTTATGATATATCAGTACCCGATGGTCAAAACTTCGTGGCTGGTTTTGGCGGAATATTTGCACACAATTCAGAGAAAGCTATCAGAAAAGTCTTTGAGAAAGCTCGTCAAGCATCTCCAGCAATTATTTTCTTTGATGAAATTGATTCTATAGCCTCTAAGAGGGGAACAGAGATAGGAACAAAATCAACTGAAAGAGTATTGAATCAATTGCTTACAGAGATGGATGGCTTGGAAGAGTTGAATGATGTGGTAGTCATTGCAGCAACTAACCGTCCAGATTTAGTAGATTCTGCATTGTTACGTCCAGGAAGATTTGACAGAATAATATCAACTAGAGTGCCAAACAAAGAAGATAGGATTGCAATATTTAAAGTGCATACAAAAACAATGCCTCTAGCTAAAGATATCAAGATAGAGGAACTAGCAAACTTGACAGAAAACTTCTCAGGAGCAGATATAGAAAGCTTGTGCAGAGAAGCAGCTATTCTAGCATTGCGTGAAGACATAGAGGCTAAGCAGATAAAAATGAAGCACTTTGAAAATGCATTGAAGAAAGTTAGCTCATCTCTAACAGAGAAAGAAATACGCAGATATCAAGAGATAGAGGAAAGCTACTTGAAACGCGCAAGAGCACCTGTTATAAGAGCACCTACATATATGGGTTAAGTTTAATAATATCCAGTTCTTTATTATTTATATGAGATATATCATATTGGTAATGCTATCATTTTTAATATTCATATCAGGTTGCGTAAATCTACCAAAGGATTTACAAGATTGTGAAAAAGATTCTGATTGTACGATTGTAGATAGCTTTCTTATAACAAAAAAGCTATGTAATCAAGATTCAATTAATATTAAGTATAAGGGATGGTATCTTGATGAAATAAATAAGAGAGATCCGTACAAAGGTGGAGATATAAATTGCAGTCCTAGTCCACCTACGAAAACAGTTTGTTTAGAGAATAAATGCTATCTTGAATTAATTAAATAGTATAAACTCCCTTCCCAACCTCGATAGAATGCTCATGCTGTCTACTCAATCAGTTCTTCAATCTCTCTTTTCATTCTAGGATTTAAAGAAACTTCTAATCCATAATGAGTAGGTTTAGACATAAGTACTTGATCCTTGAGCAGTTCATCTATTGCATCTTTAACCTCTTTAGAGCTTCTTAATTCATTTGATAATCCTTTTGGTAGATTATTGATATTAGCATGCTTATGCATCCACATTCTTTTTCTATAAAGCTTTCTGACGATAAATTTCTTTATAATCAACTTTTTATCCATAGTAAACTCTAAAAAGGAGTTGTTGTTTATATAATTTTCTTTTTATAAATCAAGGTTATTAAAATAGAAATCCTTATATATTACTATTATTATTACAATAATATGACTGAAGATAAAAGTGTATTCCTGGAATATTTTGGAGACTACCCGTTAATTAGAGTATTAGACTTTTTGATAGAAGGTAGAGAAATGGATTATAGCATGACAGAAATAGCCAAGAATTCTGGAGTGGGTTGGACAGCTTTCTCAGATATATGGCCAGGGTTAGTAGAAAAAAAGATTGTTACGCTAACAAGAAAGGTTGGAAATGCCAAGCTATTCAAGTTAAATATGGAAAATCAGTGGGTAAAAGAATTAATAAAGATGGATAATATAATCACAAAATTAGAAACTGACAAGCTATTGGTAAAAAAGGAAATTGCCTAGCTATATGGGATAATTTTAAATACTATATCTGTATTTTAATAGATTATGCATATTAAAAGATTAGCGATATTATTAACTTTTATTAGCATATTACCTGTGGTATTTTTCTTATCAGTATATATCATAAAAATGATTCTTGCAGTTAATGGTATAGCATTTCAGTTTAAATATGATGGGCTATATGATCTAATGTGGATATCGCTATTTACTTTTTTACCTGCCTTAAGTTATTATCGTATTGGCAAAACAAATATAAAACAAACTAGGAAATTAAGTGTATCTATTGCCATTATGTTTTTAGCAATATTAATATTTACTATGCCTTACACATTATCTAGGTGTACGAGAGTAGATGCCTGTGGTTGGGTTGGTCCCACCTCAATTACTTGGCCATTATTCCTTATTCTTTATATAGTAGCATTGTATTTAAAAAGTAAATCTAAAAGTCTAAATAGTATAAGGTAACTCATTTCCAACTTCTATAGAATGCTCATGCTGGCTGACTAATCCCTTGCTTTCTTCTATAAGCTGCGGATAACTTCTCAATACACCTTCTCTTTCAAGTATTCTTACCAGGAAGTTTACATTAGGCACCTTTAGCCAGCGTATATGGAAAGGCAGAGTTTGATACTCTTCTTCTATATATTTTAATAGTTTTCTAGCTTCAAAGCTCCTGACATTTCTCAGGTTATTAACAGCATAAATTCCAGACGCTTTTCCTTCAGTAACTAATCCTTTTCCAGTGGTTGCAAAAGGCTCTATAGCTATATGCATTCCTTCTTTAAGCTGTCTTGAATCTCCATTGTCAAAATTAGGTATTGTAATCTCATGGTGCACAACCCACTCTTTTATCCCATGCCCTGATAAATTCTTTATTGGTGAGAATCCATAACTGTTAATCACTTGATGTATAACTCTTCCGATTTCACTAACTTTTACTCCCGTCTTAACATGTTTTATTGCTTCTTCCAAAGCTTCTTTAGAAGCAAGGATAAGATCTTTGTTCTCATTGCTTCCAACCTCAATAGTGCAGGCAGTATCAGCTACGCATCCATTTATATGGCAGCCAAGATCTAATTTAACCAAGTCTCCTCTTTTCAATGTAGTAGTTTCTCCAGGCATAGGAGATGCATGTGCAGCTATGTGGTTTATGCTTACTCCGCAAGGAAATGCAGGCTTTCCACCAAGTTCAACTACTTTGGCTTCAATAGCTTCAGCTATATCAAGTGTTTTTGCTCCTTCTTTTACAAGCTGCCTTCCATATTCTCTTGCCTTACTAGTAATCTCTCCAGCCTTATGCCAATCGCTCATGTTCTAGCTAGAATTAGTATAATTTATAAAAGTATCTTACCTTAATAGCAATATGAAAGGCTTTATCATTTATCCAACATATAAATTAATAGATGGAAAAGCATATGCTTGCTTATACGGCAGGTTGGAAAATGGAGAAAGTTTCCTTACAATTAACTACGCAAGACCTTATTTCTACATCAAACAGTCTGATTTGAAAGATGCATTAGATCTTGGCAAATTTGAGCATGAAGCTACTGATTTTAAAGACTTTGCAGGAAATAAAGTTACTAAAGTCATTCTAGACATTCCATCCAATGTTGTAGCTCTTCGTGATTCATTTCATCAAAACAATATTGCTACATATGAAGCTGACATAAAATTCCCATACAGATTTATGATAGATAACTTCCTGCAATCATCTTTAGATATAGAAGGCGATTACGAGGTTAGCGAGAAAGTCGATAGAGTGTATAAAGAGCCGGATATCAAGACAGCTAACTATATTCCTAAACTAAAAGTTCTGTCTATGGACATAGAGACTAGCCTAGATGGCAAGCATCTTTACTGCATTGGATTATATTCAAAAGATTACAGCAACGTGTTTGTCATTGGAAATAAAAAATTAAAGAATGCAACACTCTGCAAGAACGAAGAAGAATTGCTTGAAAAATTCAAGGAAGAAGTCCAAAAACTAGATCCAGATGTTCTTACTGGCTGGAATATGATTGATTTTGACTTGAAATATCTG
>CAZSRE010000041.1:0-6471 GCA_964609195.1 Candidatus Woesearchaeota archaeon
GAAGAAGCAAAGAAACTACTTGAAAAAGAACTTAAGAAGAAGGTTGAGATAGAAGTTCCTGTAAACCAGGAACATGGAGATTATGCATATCCTTGTTTTGAATTGGCAAGAAGCTACAAGAAGAATCCTGTTGAAATAGCGAAGAACTTAGCTTCTAAGCTAAAATCTGACTTGTTTGAGATAAATAATGCAGGACCATATGTAAATTTTAAGATACAGAAAAACAAAATTGCCAAGATTATTCTCTCTGATGTTCTAAAGGAAAAAGAGGATTATGGAAGGATGAAGGCTGGAGAGAATGTCTTAATCGAGCACACAAGCATAAATCCAAATGCTCCTCCCCATGTGGGGAGTGCGAGGAATGCATTAATAGGAGATGCAATAGCAAGGATTTACAGGTTTCTCGGATACAAGACAGATGTACATTACTATGTCAATGACGTTGGAAAGCAGATTGCATATCTTGTTCTTGGATTGAAAGGAAAGCCTAAGTTTGGACAGCTTATGAAGGTTTATGTTGAGATGAGCAAGAAGGCTGAGAAAGATGAGAAGATAGAAAGACAGGCCTTGCAATTGCTTGCTAAATTAGAGAAAGGAGACAAGACAGTAAGGAACAAGTTCAACAAGATAGTAGATGTGTGTGTCAGGGGGCAGGCAAGCATCCTTTCTGAGCTGGGGATTAAATATGACAAGTTTGACTATGAGAGCAAGTATCTATGGGATAGCAGCGTGAATGAGGTCTTGTGGAGGCTTGAGAAATCCGGGAAGGTGTTTACAGATGAGCATGGAAGAAAAGTGTTGGATCAGAAAGAGTTTGAGCTTGCAATGAAACAGCCTTTGCTTGTGCTTACTAGAGGAGACGGAACTTCCTTGTATGTATTAAGAGACCTGGCTTATACAATTGACAAGCTGAAGATGGCTAAGAAAAATATAATTGTGCTGGGAGAAGACCAGAAACTGTATTTCCAGCAGCTTTCTGCAGCATTAAGATTACTAGGGTATGTGCAGCCGGAGATAATACATTATTCTTTTGTCTTGTTAGAAAGCAAGAAGATGCAGAAAAGACAGGGCAATTTTGTCATGCTGCAGGATTTTATGGATGAGCTATTGAAAAAAGCAGGGAGCGAATTGAAGAAAAGATACAAGAAAATAGACAGGCAGCTGGCTAAGAAGATAGCTTATGGAGCATTGAAATATTCTATACTCAGAGTTTCTCCTGAGAAGAATGTAAGCTTTGACTGGGAACAGGCATTAAGCTTTGAGGGAGATTCTGCTCCTTACATACAATACAGCTATGCAAGAGCCTCTTCAATATTGAGAAAAGCAAAAGCTGGCAAAGCAGATTTAAGCCTGCTGCAGAAAGATGAAGAGCTTAGGCTGATAAAGCATATCTCTAAATTTAAAGATACAATTGTAACGATGAAGCCGCAGGTCATAGCTGCATATGCATTTGACCTTGCACAATTATTCAATGAGTTTTATCATAATTGCCAGGTCATCAGCAAGGATAAAGAGATGATGCATGCCAGACTAGAGCTTGTGAAGGCGACAAGATATGTTCTGAAAAATTCATTGAATCTTTTGGGTATAGAAGCTGTTGAAAAGATGTAGAAATGTTTAAAAAGCTTAGAGCTATAGAAAATAAGAGGTGAGAAATCTGCAGACAGAAAAAGTTATTTTGCTAACTGTTGTTGTACTCATTGCTGGATTGTTTATCGGCAGGACTTTCCTGCCATACACTGGAAAAGTAGTTTCCACACAAACTGTAGTAAATGAAACAATAGGTTATATGCCTGGAGAGTTGATAATAAAGTTTAATTCTGATGAAGTTGTACAATTGCCGGGTGGAAGAGATGAGGCTTCTATTAAGGATGTAAAGATAAAAAAGAAGTATATTACAGATTTGAATAAGAAATATAATGTTGTCAAGGTTAAGAAATTTGCGAACAAGAGCGATGATAAGACCGATGTTTTTAAGAGAATTTATAAATTTAAGTTGTCAGATAATACTGATATAGAGGCTGCTGCGCTTGAATATGCCAAGGATGCTAGCGTCAATTACACTATGCCAAATTATTATTGGTTTTTAGCCCAGACACCTTACCCAGATGATACATATTATAGGCAGGGTTATCAATGGGCTTTATACAAATCTAAAATGAATGCAAAACCGGCATGGGATACTGAGAAAGGAGATAGTTCTCAGATTATTATTGGCATAGTTGACAGTGGTATAGATTACAATCATCCTGAGTTAGCAGACAACTATATAGGCGGATATGATTACGAAAGCGAGACAGGCGGGGACGATAGCGATCCTATGGATAGACTTGGACATGGGACTGCTGTTGCCGGAATAATTGCGGCTAGCACAAATAACTATATTGGTATGGCTGGCGGGTGTCCAGAGTGTAAGCTTTATGTTGTTAAAGTTGGAAGTAGCCCTGAATGGGATATCATAGGAGGAAGTTTAGAAGAGTGGGGCGGATTTCCAGGAACTATGGAAGATGGGGCCAGAGGGATAGTAAATGCTGTTAATTATGGAGCAAAAATAATAAGCGTTAGTGCAGGCTGGATATGCAGGAAGTGGTCGATTGATTCCTGGGGAAGCTGGAAATACGGATGTGATCCTATAGAGGATGCTGTAGCGTATGCAAATAGCATGGGAGTTTTGGTAGTTGCTGCTGCTGGGAATACTGACCTAGATGTTATAAGAGAGTTTGGCATAAACAAGCTGAAGTGGCTTCAACCTGCTACTGAGCCAGGTGTGTTGACCGTGGCGGCAACAGATTACTCTGACAATATGGCATATTTTTCATATTATGGCAGATATGTAGAGGTTGCTGCTCCAGGCGATTGGATATTTACTACTGATATTGATGGGACAGCAGGATATGATGATACAGATTATAATAATGGTTTTTACGGGACTAGTGCTGCTACACCCCATGTATCTGCATTAGCTGGATTGTTATGGAGCAAAAGGCCTGATTTAAACAAAGACGATATTACCAAAATAATAACTATGTCAGTAGATAATGTAAATTCGTATTACTATATAGGATCAGGAAGAGTGAACTATGCACGAGCAATGGGATTTTTGGATTATAATGTATTGAAGAGCGCACCAGATTATAACCAAGTGATACAGAGATGCTGTGTGGAATCTCTGCAAAGTATTGCAAGCTGGACACATAATGTTGATACTACTAGCTATACCCAGACTGATGGACCCACTGGCAATACCTGCGTAAACTGGGATAATTATTGCAGCGAGTGGGACAGCTATGCCTTGCCAAAACAAGATCAGAGCTGCAAGAAATATCAGATAAGAATGCTGCCTAATGAGAATGTTTATTTCCTTAGAATCTGGCCAGTAGCTGTCAAAGATACACTAGTGGGGTTGAGCATAAAAACTAATATTACAAGCGGACCAGAGACTGGCTATTTACCTTCAGTAAACAGCATAGAATATACCTTAAACAAGCCAGGAACTTACCAGTGGGACCTTAGCTGCTGCACTGGGACAATAGATGCTGATAAAGATGGATTCTATACGGATGACACCTGCCCTAATGCCAGGGATTGCAATGATGGTTATGTGTATATACAACCTGGCAGGAATGAGTACTGCGGGAATAATGTGGATGATAATTGCAATGGATTTGTCGATGAGGTTGGATGCACCTTAGACAGTGTGTTCCCAATGCCATCTGGCAGTGGTGGCGCGGGAACCCAGCCTTTCTATCAGGTATGATCATTAGCAAGTTTTAAAAAGTGATATGCTAAGCATCATGCAATGACAGAACCACTTTTATTCGATACTGTAGATTTCCTGTATCATGCAGTCATGGACCACATGCCTAAATGGCTGCAAGCTAAAGACATGGCAAGTGCTGCTGTTCTGGGTGGGACAGGAGCGTACACTTTAACGAAAATAGCACAATGGGTTACTAGAGCCAGTGATGGCTTTTATGAAAGTTGGATGCCAAGACTTGAGAGACTTGGGGTAACTGCATTAACTGCAGGTCCAATAATATATGCTGCTGTTGATCCTGAGGGAGCCAGAGAGATAATGACTATGCATCCTACATACACATCTGGAATGACTGGAGTGTATCTTGGAAGTGTAGCTGCTATGCTTCAGGATTTAAGAAGGCATGCTAAAAGAAGAACATTGGAAGATTATATGCTTAGAAGTTTAGACAAAGAGTGATTTCTTGACATGATTGTTTAAAAGATAGATTTATATATCAGTAATATATTCCTACAAGTATGGCAGAAGTCGTAACTATAGGTGAGAAAGGTCAGATTGTAATACCCAAGAAAATAAGAGATGATTTCAAGCTTGATAAAGGCACTAAACTTTTGATTACAGAAGACAAGGAAAAAATAACCATAAAACCTATAAAATTGGATGAGAAGCACTTATTTATGTTGCTATCTGAAAAATCATTAAAAAAGACCTGGGATAACTCATATGACGATAGATGGGACGATGTACTCTAAAGGGGATATAGTAATAATTAATTTTCCTTTTTCTGATTCGATAAATGCCAAGAAAAGACCAGTTCTGGTACTTGCCGAATATGGACAAGATATAATAGGGTGTGCGATAACTAGCAATCCAGATAGTGGTGGTGTTTCTTTAGATAGATTTGAGCAAGGGAGCTTACCATTGAAAAGTAAAGTAAAATACTGGCAGATAGCTACATTTTTTAAAGATCTAGCAATAAAGAAGATTGCAAAGATAGACAAGAATACTCACAGAGACATTTTAAATAAGATAGATGAACTATTTAAGATATAGTTCTGCCATAAGGAATAATGTATAATATACCGTAAAATATATAAATAACGTACTAATAAAGTCGTATTATGGAAACAATAACAATACCAAAATCCGAGTATATGAGGCTTAAGAAGATGGCAGAGATAGATATGAAGTTAGTAGAGAAGGTAAAAAGAAGCTTGGAAGATATAAAGCATGGCAGGATAAAGGAGTGGAAAAAGAAGCACAATTAAAGCTTGCTTTTCAACATATTTATAATATATTGCTGATATCTGGATATATCTAACAAAATTCTGTTTATTGTTGTTTGTTGAGCTTTCTTATCGCTGGTAGCAATTACTAAAATTGCTAATAAGTCTTCATAAACTAAGAAATACAATCTTTTCCCATCAAATTTCTTTTCTCTGAAAAAAGACAATCCAGAGAGTGGCTTGCCTATATCTGATCCTTTTTCTATAAGCTGATCTAATATTTTTTCTACTCTTAATTGTTCTGATTTATCCAATCTCTGAAAATCCTTGTCAAAATCGTCTGTTGTAAAAACTCTAAACATATTATATTTATTTTTTATTGTCTATAAAAGTATATCGGATTTATCAACCATATTTTCAGCTCCTTTATAATAGATTATTCTGGAATTTCATATAATGTATGGGCACAATTTAATGCTTATTATTTCTTATTGTGCCCATAACTTCTTATTTGATCTATAATTAATCGCAACATTCTAGAAAGATATTCCTTATAATCGCCTTTATCGGCGATATCCAATGATTGATAGTACTCTTCTCTTTTCTCAAATGGGATAAAAAACATTGGGAATCCTTTCTTCATTAGGATAAAATTCATGACTGTTCTTGCAGTTCTGCCATTACCATCCTCAAATGGATGTATCCAGGTTAATTTTGCATGAATTAATGCAGCCAATTCAAAAGAATGTAGCTTGTTTTTATTTGCGCTGTACCATTTAAATAAGTTAAGCATGAGTTTCTTAACTTCGGTGTGTGTGGGAGGAACATGGGTTGAGCCTTGTATCTGAACATCAAAAAACCTTATTCTCCCGCCATAGACTACACCTGTATTCTTAGTAAGAATTCCGTTTATTTTTTCAAGCAATCTGGCGTTTAATTCACCTTTATACGATTTTATGTAATCCAAGCATTCTTTTCCATTTATTGCCTCGTTATAATCCTCAGCTCGCACTCCAGAAGGGATTACTTTATCTTTTAGGATAAGAGCGGTTTGCCTTAACGTTAATCTATTGCCCTCAATTGCATTAGAATGGTAGGTAAATCTTATTACGAAATCCTCATTCAGCTTTTCTTCGACACTTTTTGGGATTTGCTTAAGCCATGTGATGTAGCTTTCTTTTAGATCCTGCAATGTTTCTGCATCCTGCTCTGAAAGATAAGCATAATTTGATACTTTTAAGAACGGTTTTGATTTATCTTCTATTTTTTTAGCATATTTTTTTAGTTCTTCTTGTGAAGGTTTTTTATCCCCTAAGAAAATTCTGATTTTTTTCCATTTACCTAGGCTGAGCCTTACATTTTTTGTGAGGTAGTAATATTCTTTTTTGTTTCGTTTTATTATTTCTATGTAGGCCATATAATATTGTAAGGGCACATACTATATATAACTTTCGGTTTGTTGTGCACATACAGAAGTTGATTATTCTG
>CAZSRE010000042.1:0-2075 GCA_964609195.1 Candidatus Woesearchaeota archaeon
CATATAATTGCTTGTCTTCAAATTTGCCTTCTTTCAGAATTTCAAACTCATTTTCTATCTTTTTATCCCCAAAAGTAACATAAATAGGCTTATTATTCATCTCAATTTAACTCCTTGAGAAATTAGCTTTCTTATCATTCTTGGATTGTATGTCCAAATAATGCAACCTTCTTTATCAATAATTATCTTTCCAGAGTTCTCCAAGTAATCCAATATTGTTTGGAAAGTTTGATACATCATTTTTTTAGGCAATTTTTTCCAAAGCTGATATTTACCGCATTCTTGGCTATATTTTTGTATAGTCTTTTCTACCATAATCACTGATTCCAATGTAGGGCTATGCAAAATTGTTGTTTCTGTCATATTATATAACTATATATAAGAACTAATATATAAGCCTTATCTTTTTGACAATATATCAAAAATGATGTCACTACCTTATAACTTTGATTTATATATTCCAAACTATAGTTATAGAAAGGTTTAAATATATTTATCCTATCTAGTTAGAATATGGCTGATAAGAAAAAAAAAGGTGACCTAGGGGATATAGTATTTCCAGAATTTCCAGCATCAAAGCAAAATGCAAAATCTCTTCCCCTATTAGACGTTCCCAAATTCTCAAAAGACGAATTTAAGAAAAAAGAAGCTTCAAAAACACTGCCGGAGCTAAAGCTGCCTTCATTCTCAACAGGCAAAAAGCAGGAAGAAAAGAAACAGCCTGAAGAAAAAAAGATGCCTGTCTTTGAAAGTAAAAAACCAGAAGTCAGCAAATACGCTCCTCCTCACGAACATCATGCTCAAAAATCAGCTCCAAAGCCTCAAGAGATAAAACATCCTGTTTTTGTTAAGAAAGAGCCATCTAAAGAGATTGCTGCCATCAAGCAGGCAGTCAAAATGCCTGAGGCTAGGCAGCAGATAAAAGCCATGCCGGTAAAGCCTAAAGTTACAGTTCCGGTAGTTAAGCATATTGAAGCCAGGTCAATGCCTGTTAAGCCTAGAGTAGCTGTTCATGTAGCTAAACCAAGGCCAGAGCCAAAGCCAAAATATGCGTTCATGCCATTCAAGCCATTAATGATCAAGCATGAAGAGAAAATTAAGCCAATAATATTTCCCAAATCAAAGCCAGCAGTCAAAAAAATTGAACATGCTAAGAAAGCGATACATCATCTTGTAACCCATCCAGCGCACCATGCAAAGCACAAGCAGCATCATAAAATTCATATAAAAGTCCATCATCCTGCTAAGATTCATAAAATTAAACATGAAAAGATGCATGCTCGCAAAATCCATCCAGCAGTAAGAGCATTGCGCCATATAATCATAAAAGGTCCAGCCAAGCCTAGAGACAAGCTGACATTAAAGAGACTTACCCATCATATGTCTGATGTTGCTAAGAACCTGGAGCATCTACGCTCAGAATCTGTCAAATATCAGAACTTTAACAGCCTGAGAAAGGCTGTAGAGAAAGAAGCAGGCTCAATAAAGAAGATTTATCATGAATTTGATAATATTCAGCGCGACTTTAAGAAAGAGCACCTTGAGTTCCTAAAATCAAAGAAAGAATTCTACAATGATGTTAATAATGCAAGGTCTAGGCTGCAGCATGATTTTGAGTCTGCCAAGAAGGCAATAGCAGGAGATCTCGCAGCAGCCAGAATATCATTCAGCAAGCACACAGAGTCAACAAGTAAATCATTCCATTCTAACATGGAATCAACAAAGTCGTTTACATCAAAAGAATTGAACGATGAGAAGCGTGTGATAAGGAAAGAGATTGATGAGTTCAAGAAAATAATGGTTCATAAGCAGGATGAGATGCTTGCAAAAGTGAATGGCAGGATCTTGAAACTGACATCTGATAATGAAGAGCTTATGAAAGACCTAGGGAAACTCTCTATAGTTGATGGAAAATTGAGCGAGAAGCTTGACATATCAGTCTATAATCAGCTTGTCCGCAAGATTAATGAGCTTGAGCAAAACACAGGAGCTAACGAATCTCAGCTTGATAATGAGCTAAAAGCAACAGTAGATTATGTTAAAAGGCTTGGAGAGGCATTCGACAACTCAGTAAA
>CAZSRE010000042.1:2085-5845 GCA_964609195.1 Candidatus Woesearchaeota archaeon
GAGGAGAGGTGGAAATGTTAAACAGTAAAAGTGAGAGGGGCAATCAAAGATAGGTTAATGTATCATGAGAAAGTAATTCAGCAGTTGTATGAGATGATGCAGAAGAAGCCAAAGCTTGACCTCAATCAGTACCTAGATGATTATGCAGCCAGTGATAACAGCAGTAATCAAGAAGAATATGCTCAAGAAGATTATTCTACAGAGCCATCGGCAGAAGAATTAGACAATAATGAACAAAGCAATTATGGTTAAGTGGCAGATATAGCCAATTTTGGATTGTTTAACTTTTCAGACAGCTCAAATCCAATTCCCCTTCCAACATAATACGATGCCGTGCTGGATAGCTGCCCAAGAACATCTATCAAAGATCTTCTTTCCTCATATCTTGTGATCTCTGCCTCTTCTATTCCAGCCAGATTTTTTGCAGTGTCTATGGCAACTTGCTTCCCGCCAAGCCTATCAACCAATCCAAGATCCTTTGCCTCTTTTCCTATGTAGAACATTCCAGTAGCAAGGCTGGCAACTTTATCTCTTGGCATATTTCTGTTCTCTGCTATCTGGTCAACAAAAACGTCATGAATAATATACATCTTTGACAGCAATAAATCTTTTTCATCAGGAGTAAGCTCTTTGAACGGGCTCCCTATGTCTTTATATTTTCCAGTGGTCAGCCCCTCATATCCTACCCCATATTTCTCCATTAATTTGGAAAACTCAAGGTAACTGCCGATTACTCCTATGCTTCCTGTAATTGAAAGAGGATCAGCAACAATAGTATCTGAGCTGCTTGCAATCCAGTATGCTCCAGAAGTTCCTATATCCCTGATCCAGGCAACAACAGGCTTGTCTATTGTCTTTACCTTATCAGCAACCTCCTCAGAAGCAACAACAGTCCCGCCAGGTGAGTTTATCTCCAATATTATCGCCTTAACGCTTTCATCTTTCTCAGCCCTCTCAAGACTGTTTATCAGGCTTGTAGAAGATGCTCCATCACTGCTTATTGGAAATCCTGAGCTTCCTGAAGATGATATCTCGCCTATTACAGGTATTATAGCTATCTTATCCCCAGATCCTGCATCGTCTTCATCCATCCAGTTGGCAATTAAAAATAAGAATATCCATGCAATAACAATACCCAGTACAATAAATAGTGTTCTCTTTTTTTTGCTCTTATCATCTCTCATGTCTGTAAAATAATTAATAAAGTATATAAATTTTGGCAATTTCAATCAAAGTATGAAAACATTTCTGCAAGATTTTGTAGATGAGGTAGGAGACAAAAGGCTTGATAAGCTTGAGCTGGATAATCTCAAGGTTAGAATAGCTAAAAAACATAACCTCGGAAAAATCCCAAAGTATAGTGAGATACTTTATAGTCTTGATAAAGAAGAATTTTGTAAGTTGAATTGGATAGTTAACAAACCATCTAGAACCATAAGCGGCGTTGCTCCAATCTCAATAATGTCAAAGCCAAGCAACTGTCCTTCACAGGCAAAGTGCATATTCTGCCCTGGAGGAATTCGCAGCCCATTCGGTGACACTCCTAAGAGCTACACAGGAAATGAGCCAGCATCTAGGAGATCTGCAAGAAATAATTTCGATCCATACCTGCAGGTTATTAACAGGATTGAGCAATATCTGATAAACAACCATGTTCCTGAAAAAGTTGATCTGATAATCCAAGGAGGAACATTCACAGCATACTCCCATGAGTATCAGGAGCAATTCGTTGGCTATGCATTAAAAGCAATGAATGACTTCAGCAGCATATACTTATCCAACGATTTGGATATTGAGAAGTTCAAAGAGTTTTTCATGCTTCCATCAGACATAAGGGATCAGGCAAGAGTTACTTCAATAAACAACAAGCTATTGAATATTAAAGGGAGTGTTGATCTTGAAGAAGAGAAAAAGAAAAATGAGACAGCCAGGATAAGATGCATAGGCCTTACTATAGAAACAAGGCCAGATTATGGATTGCTAGCTCATGGCAATCATATGCTCAAGCTGGGAACAACAAGGGTAGAAGTTGGAGTTCAATCTGTCTATGAAGATGTTCTGTTAAATGTAAAGCGTGGCCATACAGTAAAAGACACAATAAAGTCTATAGCTATATTAAAAGATCTAGGCTATAAGATAAATGCGCATTACATGCTTGGATTGCCAGGCAGCTCTAAAGAAATGGACCTAGCAGGATTAAAAGAGTTGTTCTCTAGCCAAGATTATCGTCCAGACATGATGAAGATCTATCCGTGCCTTGTAATGAAGGGAACAGAGCTTTATGATACTTGGAAAGAAGGAAACTATACAGAATTAAATACAGAAGATGCTGCCAGGATTATTGCAGAATTCAAGAAAGAGGTTCCAGAATATTGCAGGATAATGCGCATACAAAGAGATATTCCCACAAATTTTACAGAAGCAGGTGTAGACAGGACAAATCTAAGGCAGTATGTCCAGTTATTGATGAGCCAGCTAGGATATAAATGCAGATGCATAAGATGCAGGGAAGCAGGCAGAGCCGCAAAAATAGAGAATATTGATATTCATACCAAGCAGTATGAAGCAAGCAGCAGCAAAGAGTTTTTCATTTCAATAGATGATGTTGAGAATGATGTCTTGCTTGGCTTTTGCAGGATGCGTTTCCCAAGTCAGCTATTGAGGAAAGAAATTACAAACTCAACAGCAATAATTCGTGAGCTTCATGTATATGGTCAGATGGCAGAGCTGGGAAAAGAAGGGAACATCCAGCATCGCGGCCTAGGCTCCAGGTTGCTGAAAGAAGCAGAGAGCATCGCATTAGCTAATGGAAAAGACAAGATGTTGATTATTTCAGGCGTTGGAGTCAGGGAATATTACAAGAAGTTTGGATACGAGCTGGAAGGGCCTTATATGTCTAAGCGATTAGCATAAATATTTAAATGAAATATGTTTTATTTTGATTAAACTTTTTAAAAAAAGTTTAAAAAAGAGGAAGCATGTTTAAAAGAGGTCAGGAAATAGAAACTGTATGGGCATTTAGTATGGCCTTGATAATTATTGCAGCAACAGTTGCTGTGATAGCAAACTATAATCTTCTTAGCCCAAAGCAATACATTGAAACCAGCTGTGAAATCTCCCCTAGGATAAGATGCACAGACTATAAGATAAATACGACAGGGCATGGAACAGTTAAAATAGAGAATAAGCTTGGAGAAGATATTCTTAATGTAATACTCAAGGTTGGAAATTGCGATGAAGCATCTGCAACAATAATAAGAAATCAGCGCGGCAAGTATTTTAACTTTCAAAATTGCGGATTGTTTCCTGAAAATCAGAGGATTGACAAGAAGATAGATCTTAAATATCAGGTGTTCGGTAACTCTTTTATCTTTGACCTATCTGGAAATCTTCTTGCCGATGTAGAGTCAGGAATAACATGGGTAATTGAAGAGATAATCATCCCTATAATTAAGCAAATATTGGTAGCGCCAGAATGCACTTACCTGACACAAGATTTCTTGCAATCTGATAATCTTGCACTTGTTGGTAGAGATGATGCAGCTACATGGAGAACAACAGATACTTTTTATGTTAAAGATCCAGCAACACAGAACCTAGTAACGTTTGGATTAGATTGTATTATCCCCTTTGGTACAAGGGTAACTAATCCATTATATTGTGATGTCGGACCATTTGATTCAGATGCAGTATATACAACAACACCAACAAGCAAAACATATGCAACAGGCACTCCAGCTGGGGTCCTAGGATGCTGTGC
>CAZSRE010000043.1:0-5618 GCA_964609195.1 Candidatus Woesearchaeota archaeon
CATTATCTCCAGTTGGTTCTATGGTTGAACTAGCTACTATATTGGCTGTAATAATTTCTTTAACCTTGACAGTGCTTGTTGTCTTTTTAGTGCTGGTAGTAGAGCTAGTCTTAACAGAGCTGCTGCTAGAGCTATCTATGGTAGATTCAGTCATAACTGATGTAGAAGTTTTATTGTGGCAATGATATTCATCTTGCTGCAATCCATATTGCTCGCAGTTGGTCCTGCAATAATGGCAGCCATTTGCATCTGTCCTTCCAGGATGGGCAGTCATATCTAAAGCTAGAACTAATACCAAAGTCATCACTACAGCAAGTCTCTTCATTGAAAACCTCAATAATATAATTAGATAGAAAAGTTTAAGAATCTTTGCCTATGAATTGTTCAAAAGTCAATCCTTTATTCAGGGCATGCTCTAAAGATATAGATGCAGTTCCGCCCTTGCTCTTTCCAAGTTCTGTGATTGGCAAGAATCTCCATCCTTGTCTGTTAAATCTTATAGCTACCCATGGCTCTGCCCCAAATGCTTTAGCAAAAACCTGCAACTCATTTAGCTGTTGTTCCTTGAGATATTTTATTCCAGATTTTATTGCCTTGCATTCAATAGCCATTACTCTCCCAGCTCCGCCAACTAAAAGGTCTGGTGCTGGCAATGTAGTACTTCCAGACCCGGCAACTCTTAAACATGCAAGATTATTATTCCAGAACATATGGAAAAGCTCTCGTTCAGCATTTGCTCCTTTGCTTTTAGAACTCATTTAATTAAAAAAATTAAACTAGAATAAATAGTTTGTTATTAACCTGTCATCAATATCCCTATAACAGCGCCTATTAAAAACACGCTCCAGGTTATAATCCAAAATCTTTCTTCTTCCATAGTCAGAACCTAGGTTCCAACACCTCCTTGATTTACTCTTTATTTTTCCGTTAACGCTTTTTCTAAAAGGGTTAAAATAAAAAAAAGAAAATTACAAGTCTTTAGCTTGTAAAGTCTTTCTATTGTTTGCCATTGCTCTTTTCTCAGCTTCTTTGATCATTTCTTCTACTTTTTGGCTGAGTGCATCAGCAAAATCACCAGAAACATTGCATTTGGTGCAATCTTTTATCTTACTCCTCACTACTAATAAATCTGCCATCTTTTACACCTCCAAGTTTATGCTAATCGTCAAATTTTGGCTCTACAAGGTTTTTAAAGCCTGTTTAAGCTTAATGTATTCTTAACTAATATATAAATCTTTGCATTGAATTTAACTACTTTTGCAATATAATAATCTTTATAAAAAGAAAACTAAACACAAAAAATATGTCAGAAGATTTTGGATGTCTACCTTTATCAGATAAAATTGAGGAAATAGTAAAATTTGAAAAAGGATTAGCAAAAAAACTAAGAGAAGGAGATAAATTGGTTTTTGGAGATCAAGAAATTATTGGGTACAATCATAGAACAGCGCATGTTTACGAAATTGGTGATGAAGAATATGTTGATAGCATATTTAAAAGAGAAAGATTATCTTTAAGGTTATCACCTGGATATGCCGGATACGATTGTAATGATAAGTATTGCTTCCAATAGTAGCAGTTTTACTGATTATCTTCAGGTCTTAAGAATGGAAAAAATATTACTTCTCTAATGCTTGGCGAGTTTGTCAATAACATTACTAGTCTATCAATGCCAATTCCGATTCCAGATGTTGGTGGCATGCCATACTCTAAGCATCTTAAGAAATCCTTGTCAAAAGGCTGAGCTTCTAAATCACCTTCTTTCAGTTTTTTCATCTGCTCTTCAAAATTCTTTTTTAGCTCTTCAGGATCATTAAGCTCAGAATACACATTTGCTATCTCCCACCCATTTACAAATAGCTCAAATCTCTCAACAAAGTTCTGATCTTTTTCTTTCTTCTTAGCCAACGGGCTTATATCAACAGGATAATCATATATGATTGTAGGTTGAATAAGTTTTGGCTGAACTGTCTCCTCGAATATAGCATTTATTACCTCTCCAATCTTCATCTTATCACTAATCTCAACATTCAACTTTCTTGCAGCATGTCTAGCCTTCTCCAAACTAGTATCTTTCATATCTAAATCTGCATGTCTCTTTATAGCATCAACCATTGTCATTTTTTTCCATGGTAATTTAAAATCTATAACTGTTTCTTGATATTTTATCCTGGTGCTTTTCAGTACATTCTTTACAACATCAACTAGCATCTTCTGCAAGAATTCCATATTATCTTCATAATTAGCATATGCTCTCATAGTCTCCATCTGCAAGAACTCTGGATTATGTGTCTTGTCTATTCCTTCATTCCTAAAATCAGGAGAGAACTCAAATATTTTCTCATAACCTCCAGTAATCAGTCTTTTTAGATAGAGTTCGTTTGATATCCTCATATAAACTTTCATGTTTAAGGCATTTAGATAGCTCTCAAAAGGTCTTGCACTCGTTCCGCCATAAATTGGCTGCAATATCGGAGTTTCTACCTCAGTATAACCTTCATCATTAAGAAAATCTCTAATGCCTCTTATTATCACGCTTCTTTTCAAGAAAACTTCCTTAACCTCTGGATTAACAATTAAATCCACATATCTTTGCCTGTATCTTAGCTCAGGATCTTTTAATCCATGCCACTTCTCTGGCAATGTTCTTAACCCTTTAGTCAGTAATTCTAGTTTCTTTACCCATACACTTATTTCTCCTTTTTTTGTCCTGAATACGGTTCCTGTTATTCCTATTATATCTCCCATATCTAGTTTGTTAAATATCTTGTAAGCATCTTTGCCAATCTCTTCCTCTTTAACATAGAACTGGATCTGCCCCTTGGCATCTAATAAATGGCCAAAGCCAACCTTGCCCATTGGTCTCAAGCTTACGATCCTTCCGGCAAGAACTACAGTTTTTTTACTCTTTCCATCTTTCTTTAATTTCTTATTCTCATCGATTACATCAGAAGAATAATGCTTTTTATCAAACTTATATGCATAAGGATTAACTCCAAGTTTCCTTAAATCTTCTAATTTTGTCTTTCTGACTTTAATAAGCTGGTTCTCATCCTGCATAAACAAGAATTCATATTCAAACTTTATAAAACTAATGGTACACTACATTTACAGGCAGCCAGTCTAGATAGCACCAGCTTCCTGACAACAAGCCAGATTTGAAGCATTCTACCTCTACAACTATATTATTTACACTTCCAGCTGTCCATGCAATATCATTGCCTACATCTATCTTATGTCTGGTTTCTAGCAAGCTCCCATCTACAATATGTGATGGACCAAAGCTCAGTCCATTATCTCCGCTTATCCTAACATTAATATTGCCAAATAAACTGTTTGAGAAGAAATCTGCAATTATTACTACATTGCCTACTGTAGCATTCTCTGGCAGATTAAAACTGTAGCTACTCCATGCCCCTGATTTGTTAACATCTCTTCTTGCGCGTGTCTTAGCAAAGTCTAGATTATCATTAAATGCCTCATGACACTGAATCCATTCTCCATTGCATGCTGCAGGACTTCTAAATTCACTGTTGAATAGTATTGTAGTCGATGTGGATGTAGAAGTTGTAGTGGTTGTTACTGTTGTAGTTGTTGATATACATGCTCCACCTGAGCATCTGTAATTAGCAGGACAATCCAAGAAAGAATATGCTACATTGTTGTTTGCACAATAATATTCATTAACTATAATATTTGTTGCACAATAATCAAAGTACAAGCTGCCATTGGCTGTTTGTACATAACCTGGAGTAAGTGCATTAAGCCCACCATCGCTGTCAAAGCATGATGGCTTAACTGTTGTAGTTGATGTTGTAGATGTTGTGATTGTTGTAGTTGAAGATGTAGTTGTTGCCTTGATGCAGGCTCCACGACCGCAGAAATATCCTGTTGGACAAGCTATTACATCGCTCACTACAATAGTAAACGTATTATTTGCGCATGAATACTCATTTACAGCATAATCAGCTACACATGCATCCTGATAAACGCTTTTTACAGGTGTTCCATTAACTATGCTTGTCAATTCAACATATCCAGCAATAAATATGTTCTTGCCATAATCGCTGTCAAAGCAAAAGCTTTGTGCCTTTGCACCCTGCAGCATTGTAACAAAAATAAAAACAGCAGTCAAAAAAGCAAGAGTCGCAGCCTTTTTCATCTAGGTAATTGCTAGAAAGTAATTTATATTAATTTCTATTCCAGAACATAAGCAATGTAATCATTACCTGCAGAAATAACTCTCCTTTCTATTATCTTAAAATGCTGAAGATAATCTTTTAGCAGGCTATCATCTAATACCAGAACAAGAGTTCTTTTGTTTACTACATTTTTAACATTCCCAAAAAACTCACCATACAATCGATTAACAAAATTCTTGCTGACACTATTAGACTCAGCAGGCAGGTAAGTAATAACATAATCTACATCCTTAAACAGCTCACCCATATGAAAAATCTCTTTGTCATATAGCTTAACATCTACTTTAGCAAGCTGTGCATTCATGCCTGCACTGATAAAATTCTGTTTGCTGATCTCCATTCCATAAAGCTTCTTCCCACCGATTAATCCGGCTTCAATTAGAATAACCCCGTCTCTGCAGTTAGGATCTAGCAAAGAATTCTCTTTTTTCCATCCAGCTATCTTAAGCAATGCATAAGCAACACAAGAATTCAATCCCTGCTTGTTTATCTTAACTCTATAATCTCTTTTATGCATATCTTCCTTTACCAGCTTTCCAATAAAACAGTCATTGTCTATGATGTCTGCAACAATTATATCACTGCTTTTAAGATTGACAACGTGCTCTTTTTTGAATATCACCTCTCCAACAGCCTGTTCAACATCAATCCTGGAAAAATCATGCTGTCCTTCTCTTCTGCATCTAACTACAAAATCTTTTCTGATGAATGAATAGTCTAGCTTGCTGCTTTTTCTTGCCAATTCATTTAGGTCTTTAAACTTAAAACTGCCAACAAGGTCATATACAAAAGAAACGCTTCTAACTTTTTTTACAAATCCATTGATATCTTTACAATCAAATTCTACTCTTCCATTTTTTACTTTTTTAGCTTTATTTCCGGTTATTTCCTTTACATCATCTATGACAACATCTTCAATGCCATTATAGCTGCCAGCGATATAGCTCATATTCTAATCTCAAATTCTCTAAATTCATCTCTAAATGACCCTTCTTTTATATCTATATTTGTTACCTTGCTTACAAAAGTTCCTCTCCTGCAAAACTCAAGCATAGTGTTCAAATTATCATGCTCCCCTTCAAAGACAGCTTCTACTCTACCATCTTTTAAGTTTTTTACAAACCCATTTACTTTCAATCTCATAGCCTTATTTCTTAAGAAATATCTTAATCCTACACCCTGGACATTGCCTGTTATGAATACATGTACTCTTCTCATTTCTGCATTTTCCGTTAACGCTTTTAATAAAAGGGTTATTATTTAAATGTTATCAAAAGTAAAATAAAAGAAAAAAGAATTAATGTTTTGCCATTCCGAAAACAGACTTAACAGCAACTACTACAGTGGCTGGAACAAATATTACCATGCTTGCTCCCAAAATATTTTTAATCCATTCTACAGACCCAATATATTGAG
>CAZSRE010000044.1:0-4808 GCA_964609195.1 Candidatus Woesearchaeota archaeon
GCAATATTCCCCTAGGATCTAGGCTTAATGGATACTCAACCTTGATTAATTTGTCGTCAGCGCTTGCTAAATCCAAGGTCCCTCCCCATATCATGCATCCATTTGTCTTTCTTACTATCTTCTCTATCTTTTTCAAAGGCAGGCTTACTTTTGCAAGAACCTCCATAGTATCTGCAGTTCCGGCAGCACTGGTAATAGCCCTAGTGCTTGTCTTTGGAATTGTCAGTCCAGCAGCTGCTATTATTGGTACAATTATCATGCTTGTCCTGTTGTTGGCAACTCCGCCAATGCAATGCTTATCAACAATTATCTTCTTTCCAAGTCTTAGCCTGCTTCCGCTTTCTCCGATAGCTTTTGTCAAAGCAGCAGTCTCATCTAAATCAAGGCCATGGCAATAGCATCCAGCTACAAAATAAGTAAGCTCAATCTGGCTGAGATTATTGGCTACTATATCATTTACAATCTCCCTGATCTCTTCTTCATTAAGATGCTTTCCATCCAGCTTCTTTTTTATATAAGCGATAGACAATGGTCGTTTAGCTGCATTAGCAGTCACAATTTCATTGCTCTTTACTCTTAAGCTTTCAACAACCTCATCAAAAAGCCCTATCTCTCCAGGATTAACAGTCTTCCCACTATCTATATTTACAGCAGCAATTATCTCGTGCCTGTTTCTGATGTTTACCCTGTCAAGAGCATAAATGTCTAGTTTCCTGGCATCATCCTGGTTTATAACTGCAATCAGTGGCCCGCCGCTCGACAGGTTCAGTTTTTTAACCTTTAGCTGCAATCCTGCTCACCCTATATCGGTCTATGAAAGAAATCAATAGTGCAAGTATCAATGGTCCGGCAACAACCCCAATAAATCCTAGCAGTTTTATCCCCCCAACAACTCCGATTAATGCAACAACAGGATGTATTCTTGCCCTGCTTCCTATTATCTTAGGCCTGATTACATTATCTACAGTGCTTATTACGAAAGTTCCAAACAATAATATGCCAATGCCTGAGAATTTATTTCCGTAAAACAATTGGAAAAGTCCAATAGGCAGCCATACTAAGAATGGGCCGAGGAATGGGATTATAGCTATTAATGCCATCACAGTCCCCCATAATATAGGGTTTGGTATCTTGAAAATATAAAATCCAATCCCCCCAACTATTCCCTGCACTATAGCAGTGGCTACTAATCCATAGACTACAGCAAACGTAATATCTGCAAACTCTTTTGTCACCATGTCTCCAGTCTTCCTGTCAAATGGCAGTAATTGTTTCACCTTCCTCAGTATCTCTGGTCCGTCTTTGAACAAGTAAAACATCAGGAACATTACAATAAATAAATCAAGAATCCTTCTAGGTATTGATAAAACAAAATCAGACAGGCTGTCAATTACATACAAGCTGCCCTTGCTGATCATATCCCTAATGTTCTGCTCAAAAAAGTTTTCCTGGAATGGGCCAGGTAAATCCAGATCAATGTCACTGGACTTGGCCTCATTATACAGGTTAAAAGCCTCTCTTATTAACGCATTGCCTACAAACACCATAGGCAACAAGGTTATGGCAATAATAAATGTGCATAATAGCAATGAGCATAGGTTCTTATTTTTTATGAATTTATTCAGCATCTTAAACAAAGGATAGAATATATAGGACAATATTATCCCGGTAAGTATCGCAGATATGAACGGCTTTATTATTATATAGGAAAAGACAATAACAAGTATAACAAAAAGGACAAATAAGTACTTATCTCCTCCTTTTTTCTTTGCCATGCATAGATTTCATTGTCTATATTCTATTTAATTTTTTCTAAAAGTTTTTCGTTAACGTTTTTCCTAAAAAGGTTAATTTTCCGTCAACGCTTTTTCTAAAAAGGGTTATAAAAGAAAAGAAATTAGCTAATTCATTTAGGTTTCTCATAACTTACAGTGAATGGCTGTGAGTAAACTTTCTGCAATGTCTTCACGTCAGTTACTACAAAGACATATCTTCCAGGGCTATAATCGCTTGGAACCTGCCAGCTAAACTCCTCTGTTTCATAGCAGATATTGTTGTGTGCGCAGAAGCATGAAGGGCATTGGTCTTTTCTTACTTGTAATTGCCCTTGATCTCCTAAACTATATATATAGACATATTTCTCAGCACCATTAGCGCCAGGGATTACTCTTCCTGTTACTCTCTCACCTGGTAGGGCAGAACCAGAACCAGTTAACTGAACAGAAGCTGTAGTCACATCGGTCCTAGAAGCTTGTCCTGTTGTAACACTTGTTAATCCTGAGAAGCTTCCAAACACCAATCCTACTACAAATACAAGAACAACAGTTGCAATCAACGTAGGTTTATTCATATCCATTTATCATTCACCTCATCATTTTGGATAATTATCCAATTATATTCTGTCTTAAATACTTTTCCCTCTAATTTTCCTTTTCCGTTAACGCTTTTCTTAAAAGGGTTATTGGACTTGGAACATAGCGCATGCTCTTTGGCTTGTTGCTGCATCAGTTACACAAGCAGAGTAAAATCCAGGATCTACTTGTGGCAAGATATAGTTAAAGTCTTGCCTGTTATAGCATACAGCATTTCCTGCGCAAAAACATGTCCTGCAATCATCAACAACAGCGCCAGGCCTTCCGAAATCATCAATCCTTACTATCTGTACCCCAGACAATGCCCCATTAGCGCCAGGGAATACGCTACCTGTCATTATGTCATTAGGACTTGCAATATCTGGCACGATAGATAATACAGGCCCATTTACTGCCTGCCCGGATATATAGTCATCTACATTTCTTGTCGCCCTGCCAGATGTTTCATATATTCCTGCAAAGCTACCAAAAAATAATCCAACAGCAAAAACCGCCACAATGATTGAAATTGTATTTCCTTTATTCATTTTTAGCCTCCTAAAACCTCAAAGTATGCTCTTGCATAAGTGCCTGAGGAAACATCATTAACCTCAAAATAGTGTACTCCCCGCTGAACGCCTGGCAAGATCTTATATTCGAATGTTACTCTGCTAAAACAGCTGCTATCCTCGTCAGTTCCGCTCCTTATGACATCATTCTCAAAATCATCCAATCCCCTGCACCATAATATCCTATCTTCTCTATTCCCTTTATCATCTCTTAGGTATATTAATGGGCTTGCTCCGCCATCTCTTCCATCAACAGTTACTCTTAATATAGCTCCAATATTAGCCTTGGCAGGAGAGATGAATATGCTTGTCTTCGCATTTGTCAAGGTATTTATGTTGCTTGCTCTTCCCGTAAACACTCCGCTGAACAATCCACCAATGACTAATCCAGTGATGAATATTCCTGCAATCAAGTATATGTTTTTGTTTTCCATCTTATTCTCCTTATCATATCCTGCTTAATATAGATTGTGTAGGATCAAAGCTTGCCTTATCCTCACTTCTCTCGTTCAATCTGTAAACAATGAATGACTTGCATATCCAGTCATTTAGATTATAATCAAAAACACCATAAGCATATAATCCTTCGCTCCATCCAGAATCTGTCACATATCTGAATGTCCTCACATCAGCTATCTTAGATCCTACACCACTCTGAGTAGCATCAGCTCTCTCATTTGCATACTCCTTAACATTATCATCTTTAAGAACTCCATCACCGCAAGCTTTTATATCATCTGGATTATCTCCCCATCTCCATGTCTTTGATCTCTTCCAGGTTCCTTTGCTTCCAGCATCAACAGTTATATACACAGGCCCGCCTGCAATGACCTTATCCGGAATTATTTCTATTGTTGTTACAGCATTTGTTCCTCTGTTCAAATTAGGATCCTCAGCATAATTGCTTGATGATGCTGGATTAACTCCTCCTAATATGCTATAGGCAGTTAATCCTTTCAAGGAAATCCCTCCAAAAACAACAGCAACAACAATTAGAACTGTAGCAATATAACTATAATTATTTGTTCCTAAAGGTTTAGATTCTTTATAGCTAGGAATATTCAACTCTTTTTTCATCCAACCATCCTTTATATTCAGGAGTATCTGCTTCTGTGAAATACCATTACCTAACAAGTTGAGGTTATGGCTTCTTGCGACCATCTTGGAGACAAACTCCATAGACCTTTCGCACAATCTTGTAGCAGAACAGGAAAGCAAGATTGTGGGAACTGCTTTACGCAAACTGTATTTCCTACAGCATCCTGTTATAGAAATAAGAGAAAGAAACTTTATAAATCTTTCTACACCAATGACCGTGTGCTGGGTCATGAAATATGTCACGACCTTATACACTATTAATTTATTACAAAAACTATATAAACTTCCTTCCTGCAATTATTATCAATGGTCCTTGAATCTTTGATGAGTCCTTTTAAGGCTGAAAAACATCCAAAAGAGATGTTCTTCGTGGGATTAATCTATGCTTCAATTGCAGTTTTCCTTTCTTTGTGGATATTCAAAGATTATTCTAGCTTGGTCATGGTTTTCCTGACAGTTGGAGCAGCAACCCCTATAATGTATCGTACTATGAAGATTGAAGAGAAGAAAGACATGACTGGAAATAATGAAGAATTTTTCTTGCTGAGAGAGCATTGGCATGCATTATCTTTTTTCATCTACATGTTCGCAGGCTTTGTAATTGCATTTACTCTCTGGTACATCTTCCTGCCTCCAAGCACAGTTAACCTGGTTTTTAGTGTGCAGACAAGAACTATCGAAGCAATAAATGCGCAGATAACTGGCAATGCAATCAGCCTTGCAAACACATTTGTCCAGATATTCCTCAATAATGTAAAGGTGCTTTTATTCTCTGTATTCTTCGCATTCT
>CAZSRE010000044.1:4818-5535 GCA_964609195.1 Candidatus Woesearchaeota archaeon
TACGGAGCAGGAGCAATCTTCATCCTGACATGGAACGCGTCTGTAATAAGCGCAGCAGTAGGCAATTTCATAAGAACAAACCTGGCATTATCAGCAAAGTCAGTCGGCCTGATTAAGGTCTGGGATTATTTCCATATATTCACGCTTGGATTGCTACGTTATTTCATCCATGGCATTCCAGAAATCCTGGCATATTTCATGGGCGGATTAGCAGGAGGGATTATTTCTGTAGCAGTAATAAAGCATCATCTGTCCACCGAAAAATCTAAAAAGGTTCTGCTTGATTCTATCGACTTAGTTGTGCTTGCAGTATTCGTATTGTTCATTGCAGCGCTAATAGAAGTGTTTATAACCCCATTGTTATTCTGATGGGTTTAAAAAAATGGAAACTGACAGCATTGACTTTAAAAGAGAGCAGATAATCTCGCTTATTAAGAGCAAGAAACAATATATCTACTTAGCATTGCTTCTAATCATAATAATATATAGCTCATCTGTCCGCCTCAGCAATCTTCCATTGCTTCTGGACCCAACAACCAATGACTACACGACAGCAGATCCAGACGCATCATTGTTCTTGCGCTATTCTCAGGAAATTGTGAAGAATGGAGACTTGCCAGAGATAGATAAGATGCGCTTCTATCCTCTAGGCCTTCCAACAATCCAGGCTAACCCAATCATACCACATACTATAGCGTGGCTGTACAAGATATTTCA
>CAZSRE010000045.1:0-5074 GCA_964609195.1 Candidatus Woesearchaeota archaeon
TGCTAATTTAGTTAGTATGTTTATCGCTGAATTGTAATCTCTGTCTATGGCAAAGCCACATTCAGCACACTCGTAAGTTCTCTTATGCAAAGGCATGTTTTGTATGCTTCCGCATTGAGAACAGGTCTTGCTTGTGTTTCTTGGGTTAATCTTAACTATCTGACAACCAGCACTCTCAGCCTTGAAGTCCAGCAGTTGAGCAAATTTATTCCAAGAAGCATCCATCATATTTCTTGCGTTGAAGTATTTTGATTGGGACATTTGCTTTATATTCAAGTCTTCCATAACAATTATCTTGCATTCCCTTACTAATTTTGTTGTAATCTTATGCAGGAAGTCTGTTCTTTGGTTTGTAATTTTGAGATGAAATTTCTGCAGTCTTATTATCGCCTTTCTTCTGTTGCTGCTTCCTTTCTTTTTCTTGGATAAATCTTTTTGCAGATACTTTAATTTCTGCAAATTCTGCTCCAAGATTTTAGGGTTTTCTATCTTGTTTCCATCGCTGTCAACAAGATAATTGTTTATCCCTAAATCTATGCCTATAACTTTTTCTCCACATTGAATTATCTTTTTCTCGTCAGTTATAATTATAGCATACCATTTGTCAATTTCTTTCTTAATCTGGATTTGCTTTATTTCTCCATTTATTTTCCTATGGACTTTTATTTTTATATATCCTATTTTTGAAAGATGCAATTTATTATCTTCCAGAGAAAAACCGCTCTGATTATAATTTATAGTCTTGAACCAACCTTTACCTTTGAATCTCAATCTTCCAACTTTTTTATGATTGCTTTTCAAAACTCTTAATGCTGAAAGATTGGAAAATAATCTGTAACATTCGTATTGGAGAGTTTTAGAATAAACTTCCCTGAATCTCGGCTCACAGATTTTCAAGTCGGGAAGCATTGCCTGAATTTGTGCTTTATCAATTACTATTTGATTATTCAATTCTCCAAGCAGCATATTGTATGCCTGCCTGCAAGTATCCAGGGCAAATTCTAATTTTTCAGTTTGTTCTTTGTTTGGATATAATTTGAATTTATTTGCCAGCATTTTTTGGTTTTCCTTAGTTCTCAATGTATTTTTTCCTTTATATATTCTGTGTTTGATTACTCCAATTCATCCATAACCTAATCTTATTCAGGATACGGACTTCTTGGAGACGAAGTTAAATGTATTCAAAAAAGATTATAAGCCTCATTACTATTTTATAGCCAAACCCGTGAGCACAGAAGAATTTATATATGACCATGCAGAGATTTTGCGATACAAAGGGAGATGATAAAGAATGGATAATTATGATGTGCTAAAAGAATTATATGCTAGGCTTATTGGAGAAGACAGACCAATGAGCATATATGAGCAACAGCAAAAAGCTGGAAGGAAACTTGCCCAAATATATGGGATTAAAAGAGGCCTTATCGGCAGAATATTAATGAATACCAAAAGAGTTGGGCCTTTCACCAGTGAAGAGCTGGCCAGCAAGCTTGTCGATAACAGTATGGCAGATAGTTTAGAACAGGCTGTAGGTTATGTTAATACAATAATAAATGATAATGGAAGGAAAGTTGGAAATACAAGCATAATAAGATTTGTTGCAGGTGACGTTCCAAGATTTTATATTGAAGAAGGAGATGGAGATGATTAGCAGCATTCTATAATCTTTTTAATATATCTTTAACCATCTTCCTCGGCCATCCAGCTTTCTTTGCAGAACTTAATATCTGCTCTTTTGAATAACCTTGCTTTAATCTTGCTGCTATCTGAGAAGCAAGCAGCTCATCATATTCTCTTTCTCGTCTTCTCTTAGAATACAAGTATAGAAGCACTATGATGATCAAAAGCAATATGATTGAGGAGATTATAGTTGTTATTAAAAAGAAATTTGACTTCTTAGCCTCGACAGGTGGAGGGAGAACAACCTCTATCAGATCGCTGCTTGATGCTTCTGCATTGTCTCCATATATCAACTTGCCATAGAACAGATAGCTGCCTACTGGCAAATCTGGAGGTATTGTAAGGTTTACTTTCTTCAGCAACTGCTCATTTACAGCCAGAGTTTCGTCCCTGAAGGTTATATCTTTTCCATCTTCAATGCCTCTTATTGAATAGAATAGTTTTACGTCAACTGGCTTAAGATCTCCAAAATTATAAAGTATCATATCTGCAGGAGCTACCTGGCCTGGATAGACTTTCTTGAACTTATCATCAACCTGCACTTTTATATCAAACAATGGCTTAAGCTTTTTCACCTCTACTATCGCAATAATCTTCTTTACCAGGGATGGAGTCTCAAAAGATATCAATCCTGAGTATACATCTGGAAGCTTTTCCAGAGAAGCTGTGAATGTTATGCCTATTGTTCTTTCTTGTAATGGCAGCAGCGCGAGCTCATCTTCTGCAATAGTTATAAAGTCAGGCATACTGTGCTTGATCAAGATTGATGGAATGTTCACATTACCTGTGTTCTTGATTGTAAAGTTAGTATAGACTGTTTCTCCAGGCTTTAATAGATATTTAAAAAATGGAGGGGAAACTGTAAAGTCAAGTACGCTTCCGCCGCCTTCACCACCACCCCCGCCTGCTCCCACAATAGTTGTTGTTGGAATTGTACTTGCTGCCGGGCCGCTAAATAAAGGGAATATTGCTAATGTAAAATTAAAATCTGATGATAAGAAATATGCCTGTGTGTTTGATTGGATAGATATGTTCTGATTCTGGTCTAGAAAGCTAGATGCTCCATATGCCTGATATATTGAAATGTTCTGATTTTGATCGCTTGTTGTGTAAGCAAAGCTATTTGAAATGAGTAATAGTAAAAAAAGGAAGAATGAATAAATTTTCATTCTTATCCTCGTGACATTAAGATATATTGAGCTCTTGATTTAAAAAAAGTAACTGAACATTTATCATTTCTTTCCTTGTCTCTCTGTGCCTCTGCTGGAACAAACATTAATCCAGCCAGCAAAATGCTTCTGATTATCATTGTTATATACTTCATTTTCTTTTCTCCCTCAAGGCTTTCTTTCCGTGAACGCTTTTCTAAAGGGTTCAAAGGCTTGCCTGCTAACTGAAAAATATCCTTAATATGCTGTTCTTTCTGATGGCAAACAGGCTGTTCTTTGTTATGCTGAATAATGAAATCCTTGAAGGAAGCGGTGCTGGCACTTCCATTTCAGCCCATGAAACCTGCAGTTTTCTTCTTGGCAGAGTTGAATTCATAATCTTGCCATAAAACATTACTGTAAGATTACTGTAATCTGTTATACTGTCTGCTTCTGCTGCTGTTAAAGTATAATTTGCATAGGCAAAGGTGCATGGCACATTAGGATAAGTTGCATTGACTATTTTTGTTGTTCCCTGGAATAGCCTTATTCCCAGTAATAATCCAGCGCCACCGCATCCTCCACCTCCCCCAGCCAAACCTGCCCTTCTGTATCTTACTCTCATTACATGTCCTGTTGAAGATAATGGGTCTGTTACAGATGATAGGCTTATGTTAGTTGCTCCATTATCTGCAAATAATGTGCTGTTAATCCTGTCCCCTGTTGTGTCAACCGCAACAGTCTCATCTATCTTGCTCCATAATGGAGTTACTGTCCAGCTGTTGACATTAACATCCTGGTCTGGCCTTGCAGTTTGAATGGCTGATACGCTATACAAACTAAGCAAAAACATGTATGGTATAATATACATTAATCTCTTTTCCCTTAATCTTTTGGTCAAGCTTTTTGCTTGCAAAAAGGTTTTTTCCGTTAACGCTTTTCTTTTCAGTGGTTTTCCCTCAAGGCTTTTTCCAAAAGGCTTGTTTAAAAGGGTTATCATACTGCAACCCCATCACATATCAATTTAATTGTGCCATCGTTTACAGACTTGAAATATGCGCAGTTAAGGTATGCTGTCGTGTTGAAAGATTTTATGGTGAAATTAGTCTTGTCTATCTTGACATCTGAATGAGTAGTGTTTCCCCCTATCTTTAGCGTGTCATTAAATAGTATATAATCTGCAAAGCTCAAATTATACTGCCTCTTGCTCATCTTTGTAAGGTTGAATAATCCAGATGTCCTGCCTGCGAACTGAGTTACTAATATGTCCTTGTCATAATTATAGAATTTGGAAACATTCCCTATTGTTATGTTAAACCAGTTGTCTGTAGTTATGAATGGTCCATTATAGATATAGGGAGTTCCTGCCGATAGCTGTATCGGGTTGCCTTCTGATAAGACAGCATAGCTCCTGTTATGTTTTCCAGCTAGTACTGCCGCACTCTTTGTCTGCCTCCCCATGACCAAACCTGCCTGCAATCCCTGGACTGAGAGTACATTTTGCCTCACTTCAATGACTGCAAGGCCCCGCATCTTGTTTGCGGCTCCAGGCGGTAGTATGGATATGCCTACTAATTTCCCGATTGAAGCAGTGCCTAAAACTGGATTGACAATGTCTATGTATCTTACAGTTCCTACAGGAAGTGTATTGTTTGGAACAAATGATACAATATTAAATCTCATCAGGGAATGGACAGCTCCTGCATTGCCTGGTCCTGTAAATCCATAATTAAGGTCTTGAAGGATTGAAGCTGCTTTTGAATCCAGTCTCATGCTCAATCCAATACCATTCCCTGGACCTTTGTTATTCCAGAAGAATTGCATCAATCTTGTATTCGTTGAGGTATTCTGGTTGACATCATTTATGTCTATGTATGCCTGCGTCCATCCCTGGGTGCATTCGCTCCCTATATGGATTGTGCCCGGTATAGTTCTCCCAGCGCTTGTTCCGGCTGGATTTACATCATTGTCTCCGTTTATCCTGAAGCATCCTGAGCGAGTGAAGGGCAGGCTGTCGTTTGCCCTGTTGATATATCCTGAGTTGTTTGCAAAGAAATTAATCTCTCCTGTTCCTTGCTGCAATGCATCCTGCTTGTTGTTTGTCCATGATATGTTCCAGTTGCCAAACCTTATGCTGCTTGGATATACGGATGAGTTTATGTATGCCTTGCCCTGTGCCGTGTTGTTAGATATTCCAGTTCCTGTTGTGTCCCCCGAAGCATCAACACCCTTCACGTATACAGGGT
>CAZSRE010000045.1:5084-5429 GCA_964609195.1 Candidatus Woesearchaeota archaeon
TTGGATAAACGCTGGAATTTATGTAGGCTTTGCCTTGTGCCGTGTTGTTTAAAATGCCTGTGCCTGTTGTGTCCCTGCCATAGATTACATCAAATACGCTGCCATTAGTCAGATAGTATCTTCTTGCTGTTGCATTGCCTGAAACAAATAATCCTGAGCTTGAAGTGTTTAGATATGTCTTGCCTTGCACTGTATTGTTTTTTACTAGATTCTTGTCCTTAGCTAAGGTTCCGTTGTAAGCTGTGATTACTTTAATCAAAGTGCCATTATACACGAAGGCAGTCAGTTGAGCAGGGGTTACATTGTTGTCTCTGCCATATATGACGTCGAATGTACTGCCGTTTG
>CAZSRE010000046.1:0-1720 GCA_964609195.1 Candidatus Woesearchaeota archaeon
TCATATCATAATAATAAAGCTTAGCATTTATAAATGTTTCTATCTTTAGCCGATATAAGCTATAAATAAGAATAAAATCTTAAAATATAAAAACATCTCTTTATCTGATGAAGTTAAGTCAAGAAGAATATTCGCTCATCAAAAAGAACATAATCAAAAAGCTCTATAGCTATGGAGCATTTAGGAAAGGTCATCTTTTATTAGAAAGACTTATTCATGGAGTACCTTCAAATCTGTCCGGTTATGTTAAAGGTGTAATAAAAGACTTAACAAAGGAAGGATTAATAGTAGAATATAACAAGACAAAGCATGGTGTAGCCTATCAACTAAACATAAAAAGATTAAAAGACGTAGAAGAAATAATCTTAAAAGATCTAAAAGATAAACAAGAAAATGCATGACGAATTTAAAGACTTGCTAAAATTAAGTGAAGAGTCTCTTAAAAAAGTCTGGGATAATAGCCAAGATAATATCTGGCAAGAATATCTAAAAGAAAATTAGAAAGTTTTCCGTCAACGCTTTCTTTTTACCTCAAGGCTTTTCCTAAAAGGCTTGCTTAGACTTTCTTGACAGAATCAATGCACATACCAGCAGCAACAGTAATTCCTGCGTCTCTTATTGCAAATCTAGCCAGATGCGGGATATCCTTGAACTTCTCTATTACCAATGGCTTTGTTGGCTTTACCTTGACTATAGCAGCATCTCCTCTCTTGATAAAGTCAGGGTGCTCTTCTTTTGTAGCTCCTGTTGCTGGATCAAGTTTCTTCTCGATGCTTATAATCTGGCATGCTACCTGGGCAGTATGCACGTGGAATACTGGCGTGTATCCTGCTGTTATGACAGTTGGATGATTCAGTACAACTATCTGTGCTGTGAACTCACTCACAACCGTAGGCGGACTGTCTGTATGTCCCAGAACATCTCCTCTTGCAATATCTTTCTTTGCAATGCCTCTTACGTTAAACCCGACATTATCACCAGGTTCTGCCTGTTGTAATTGTTCATGATGCATCTCTATTGTCTTGACTTCCCCAACAATTCCCTTGCCTTCTCTTGCCGGTGTAATAATTACCTTGTCATTAACCTTCATTATTCCAGTCTCTACTCTTCCTACTGGAACTACTCCAATTCCTGTTATGTTATAAACATCCTGTATTGGCAATCTTAAAGGCAAGTTTGTTGGCTTCTCTGGAACCTTGAAATTATCCAATTGCTCCATTATAGTTGGCCCCTTGTACCAGTCCATGTTTGTTGATCTCTTAACAACATTATCTCCGTGTAAGGCAGCTATAGGTATGAACTGCACATTATCAGGCTTATAACTGGCAGCCTTCAACATATCTGTCATGTTCTTCTTTACCTCATCAAACTTAGCTTGGCTGAACTTGACAGTATCCATCTTGTTTACAGCTACAGCTATTTGCTGAATTCCGAATGTCTTAGCTAACCATAAGTGTTCTTTAGTCTGCTCCATAACTCCTTCGCTTGCAGCAACTACCAGTATAGCAGCATCTGCCTGGCTGCTTCCTGTAATCATGTTCTTAATGAAGTCTCTGTGTCCAGGAGCATCTATGATTGTGTAGTAATACTTTGGAGTATTGAACTGCTTGTAGCTTAAGTCAATAGTAACTCCTCTTTCTCTCTCTTCTTTTAAATTATCCATAATAAATGCGAATTCAAATCCAGCCTTACCTAGGTTTTGAGCCTCTTCTTTTAGCTT
>CAZSRE010000046.1:1730-5370 GCA_964609195.1 Candidatus Woesearchaeota archaeon
AGGCCTGCTCATTGATAACTCCGGCATCAAACAATAGTCTTCCTACTGTAGTAGATTTCCCGTGATCTACGTGTCCTATGAACACTAGATTTATGTGTGGTTTTTCCTTAGCCATTTTAGTATAATCCCCCTTTAAAGCTTATTTAGATAGAAGAACTGACTTTCAACCCATTTATAAAGTTTTCTATTTAAGGGATTAAGCTTATAAATACATTAAACGAGGGGATTTTTATGGTCCATAAAGCTTACGAAATTTTAGGCGAAAGAGCAGTTATTAATGATGGGTTAGAGAAGAAGCTAGGCATTTTCGAGATTAGTGATAGATTCAAGACACTCATGTCCGATGGAAGCCAAGCTATCGATTTTATACAGCCGTTGTATGGAACTGTTGACCAATATATAGAAGAGCTAGCAAAGGGAAAACAAAGAAGGGAAAGAGTATATCCTAAGAATCCAATCCTTCATTTCCATATGGGTATTGATCTAAGAAAGCTAGTATATGCTGCAGAGAAAGATGGAAGTCATTTGTTTGAGGGTAGGTTAGTCGCAAGTTCAATAGCATACTTAAACGATGGAAATTCTGATTATTACAAGTATGTAAGCAATCTTAAAAAAGCAGGATTCGAGATTTACGAGCTGCAGGCGAATCAAGCTTGAGTATATGTGAGATGTTCATATTAATTTAACAAGTTATTTAGCAGGCTAAGATTAGCGACAAGATTCAATGTCTGTGTGAATACAAGTATCCCTAAAGCTATCAAGAATAATCCTACAATTATGTTAAAGTATTTCAAAAAAGTTTCAGATTTATTTATCCATCTGACAGCTTGTTCCGAAAACAATCCAACTATCAGGAATGGCAACCCTAATCCGAGTGTATAAGCAATTAGCAAAAAGAAGCTCAATGTTGGCTGGCTTATAGCTAATGCCAGCACGCTTCCGAGCACAGCAGATACACACGGAGTCCATCCTACAGCAAATGCTGCGCCAAAAACAAATGAGGTAAGATAGCTTGGATGCAATCCAAATAGCTTAAGTTTGTGCTCTCTCTCTAAGAATCCTATTTTTATCAACCCTAGCACATATAATCCAAACAGTATGATTATCACTCCTCCAATTCTACTTAGCCATAACTGCACACTATATGCGACATTAGTCAGTACCGTAAATAACAACACTCCAAGTAAAGAGAAAACTAAAGAGAATCCCAGTACAAACATCAGGCTGTTCAAGAACATTCTAGCTCTAGTCCTGCCATGTATATGCTTGGCTGTAGTTCCCGACAAATATGCTAAGAACCCAGGAATTAAAGGAAGCACGCAAGGACTTAGAAAGCTTACTAATCCTCCAATAAATGCTGCAATAATAGTTACTTCTACCATCACGCCACCTTATTTAGCTCTCTTAAATAAGTGTCTTTACTCCAGCTGTTGGGAGCCTTTAGCACTTGCTTTCCATCTTTTATTATAATTTTTGTATGCTGATATGGGATTTGGAATTCCTTCGCTAACATTTCCTCATCTTTATCTGTGTCTGAGTCTTTATAGTTAACTCTGAATCCGATAATCTTTTCATCATCAAGCTCATTAAATGCTGAGAATACTTTTGGCTGTTCTTCTTTGCATTCTGGGCACCAATTTGCATAGAAATAAAGTAATATTATCTTATTGTCTTTTAATGCTTGTTCATATAGCTGCTTATTAAACTCATAATACTTTGACTCTTTGCCAGCTAAAAGCTTAGGGATGTTGTCTATTGTTTTCTGATTGTCATTTGAGTTTTGCTGCAAATTATTGCATCCGGATATAATTAGTAAGGAAGCAACTAAAATAACTGACAGTAAATTTGTCTTATCCATATAACTAAGTAATTTTCTACTCATATTAATACTTTTCCCAGAATTTTAATCTACGCATCCAGAATTCCCAGATGGGAAGTCCACAGTAACTTGTCTCGTCATGCTACAACTGCCTGAGTATTCTATTCTTATATTAAATACTCTAGAACTACTGCTTACTTGGCTTCTCCACCAACTTGTCATTGTATTGCTATATATCAATCCAAGTCCACCAGCTCCGACAAGATAACCACTAATCTCCAGGTTATTGTCAACATAAACATCTAATGCATATCCACTAGGATTGTTATTTGTTATGCTTGCATACAAATCATCATCTGTGCTTCCTGTAGTTCCTTTGCAATCTAGATTATAATCAATAACAAAATTGCTTGCGCATCCACCAACAGTTGTGCTAGAGCCTATAGTAGAAGTTGTTGAAGATGTAGTCGAGGTTGTTGTACCAAAAATGGTTGATGTAGTGCTTGTTGTGCTAGATGTAGATGTTGTAGAAGTACTTGTCGAAGTTGACGTTGTTGTGTTTCCACCAACAACAACAGATGTAGTTGATGTTCCGCCTATGACAGTACTACTTGGACCTCCGCCACCTCCGCCACCGCCTCCGCCGCCAGAACCGCCACCGCCTGAGCCTCCTCCAAATAAACCTCCGAAAAATCCACCAAACCCTCCAATAATAGACTGATTGACTTCTGTTGTCTCTGTTTCTTGTATTGATGTTTCTATTATTTGGATCTTAATTTCTTCTTCCAGTTTTCCCGGATTTAATAAATAAAACATTATAACAACTAGTATCAAGGCTGCAACGCTAATTCCTACGGTCTTAGGATTCATATTGTTACTTCAACTTTTGCAGAGTCTATATCTATATTACCACAAGCATTAGTTTCTGGATCAAATGTAACCTTTATTAGTACCTTGTTGGCACCAGCTCCATTAATTACACAGCTTGTAGGTATGCCGAAGCTTGCTGTAACATAGCCAGCAGTACTTATACTATAAGTTCCAACAGGGTTCCATGCGCTTCCATCAAAGCATCTAACTTCATGTCTTGCTGGTAGAGAAGTATCAACTAAATTGCAATTTACTGGATTAAGCCCTCTTTCATTATGAGTAAAAGTAAACATAGCGCTGGCAGAAGTTGCATCAGGAATGCCAAGGTTTGGAAATCCCATTGCTATATAATCAGGATTGTAAATCCCTTCATCATCGCCAGTTACAGGAAAGTTATCATTAGATGCAAGTAAACTAGCTCCCCAGAACGGATTGTAATCTTCTTCATGACTAAAACATGGGCCTGCTGTAATTACATTGCCAGCTATTGTAAATCCACATAGATTCTCCACTTGGCTTGTCAAGCTTCCTGTCCTTGTATGAGTGATTCCATCAAGAGCTAAATATGTTATATATATAGTTCCTCTAAACTTGGTTCCAATTATTCCATTATTGCATTGCCCAAGGCTGATAGACTTTTGCTGTCCATCTCCCATCTTAAGATTAATGTTCTGGACTCCCCATTGGCATGCTTGTCCTCCAGCATCGTTTATTATATTAAAGCTTTGAATCGTGATATCTTTTCCAAATCCATTTTGTAGTAATAAAGTTATAGAGTTATCACCTACAGCAAAATCAGTGCAAGCCAGTCCAGCAAACAGTAAACAACTGCTAGGCAAGAACCTGCTTGGATTCAGTATTCCAAAATAAGCCAATGCCCCTATCGCAATCAGGACTACAAGTATAGCCCAGCCATAGGTCATCAAGAATTCCATTGCAGCTTGAGCTTTT
>CAZSRE010000047.1:0-5253 GCA_964609195.1 Candidatus Woesearchaeota archaeon
CATAGCATCTATATTAAAGATGAATTCCTCAATTCCTAGCTCTGATTTGTATCTCGCATTGGTTGTTGAAGGAAAAGAAGGGCATGCAAGAGTTCTTGGCAGATCATCTGAAACCGGAGAAGCCATAAGCCAAAATGAAACTGCTGAGAGAATAGAAGAACTGTCAGATTGCTATCGCATGCTGTCTAGCTATTTGAAAAATCTCAAGATTATTGACACAACCAATTTATCTTTAACAGAAGTGATTGATAAATGCATGAGCGAAATAAAGAGAATAATATGAAACACAGATTAAATAATCTTAAAGCAATTGGCTTCGACTTAGACAATACCTTATATCAACAAACCCCTGAGATTGCAGAGCTTATAACAGATTATATATGCAATAATGTAAGTGATTGTCTTGGCATGAAATATAAAGTTGTAAGGGAAGTGTATCAGAAAGCAACCGCAGAACTTCAAAGCGCAAGACGTGCTTTAAAATTGCTTGGCATGCCCCAGGAGATTTGCAGAACTCTTGTCCAGGAGGCCTTAGAAAACGCAAATATTGCAGATGCTCTGGCTAAGGACGAAAGGTTATGCTCTATGCTTTCTAAGATGTCTAATAACTATAAACTTTACTTGATAACATCGAACAGCAAAGATCAGACAAAAAAGAAGCTGAATGCGCTTGGCCTGGAAGAGGGCATGTTCTATCCTTTATTAGACTCAAATGTTAAGTATCTTAGAGATGATGGAGAAGCATTCATCTATGTTTCAGCAGAGCTTAATTTATCCTTAAGAAATATGATGTTTGTTGGCGACAGGGAAAAGGTAGACATAATCCCTGCAGCCAAGCTGGGCATGCTTACAGCAATAGTAAACGCGAAATCAGAGCTTGCCCATTTTGAATTGCAGGCAATCCATGATTTGGAGAAGATATTGGAATGATCCTATGATGTAACCTATTTTAAGGACTTATTCCACAAAGCCGCATGGAAGTAATGTTTATAAATCCTTACAATTATTAAGAGTTAAAATGATAAGAATTGGCCAAAAAGTTCCGGATTTTGAACTAGAAGCTTATCATAATGATGAGATAAAAAAAGTCAAATTTTCTAAACTAAGGGGAAAATGGGCAGTTCTCCTTTTCTATCCAGCAGATTTTACATTCATCTGCCCGACAGAGCTTGAAGAGGCAGCAACCTTATATGATGAATTTCGAAAGTTGAATGCAGAAGTTCTATCAGTCTCCACAGACACAGTCCATGTTCATAAGGCCTGGCATGATGCCTCAGCTGCAATAAAAAAAGTCAAGTATCCCATGCTTGCTGACCCTACAGGCAATATATGCGAGATGTTTGGTACTTATCTGGAGAATGAAGGCCTGTCCTCAAGAGCAACTTTCATCATCAGCCCAGATGGCATAGTAAAATCATTTGAGATTCATGATAATAGCATAGGCAGGAACACTCATGAGATTCTACGCAAGTTAAAGGCAGCTAAGTTTGTTTCTGAAAACAAAGGGTTAGTATGCCCAGCTAGCTGGGAACCTGGCAAGAAAGTTCTTAAGCCTGGACTTGATTTAGTAGGCAAAATCTGACTATCAGTTCATATCATTCTTTAATGCAGCTTATAGAACTGTATACTGCAGTATATATAAAAGAAAACCTTTAAAAATGAGGTAAATAGCTATTTCTTGGGGGTCAAAATGACATCAGAAATTAGAAGCCCAGTAGTAGCAATGGTAGGCCATGTTGACCATGGGAAGTCCAGTATTCTTGATAAGATAAGAGGAACCGCTGTCGTTAAAACTGAGGCTGGTGGCATTACCCAGGCAATTTCAAGCACTCTGGTTCCTATAAATGCAGTCAAAAAAGTGTGTGGCACCCTATTAACCACTTTAAAGCTGGATATACGCCTTCCTGGCCTGCTTTTTTTAGATACCCCTGGTCACGCAGCGTTTAACAACCTAAGAAAGCGTGGCGGCAATCTTGCAGATATAGCAGTCCTGGTCATTGATATTAATGAAGGCATTAAAGAGCAGACTATTGAAGCTATTAACATCCTTAAAAATTACAAGACTCCTTTTCTTATAGCAGCCAATAAGATAGACCTAATTCCTGGCTATCGCCATCATGATACTAAGCTTGTTGAAAATATAACAAAACAGACAGAGCTTACAAAGAAACTTCTTGATGAGAGAATCTACACATTAGTCGGAAAGCTGTATAACCTAGGATTTGAATCTGAAAGATATGACAGAGTCCAGGATTATAAAAAGCAACTGGCAATAATTCCATTAAGTGCAAAAACAGGCGATGGAATCCCAGAATTGCTTATGATGATAACTGGGTTAGCACAGCGCTACTTGGAAGAAAGCCTGAGAATTAATGTATCTGGTCCTGGAAAAGGTGTTATTCTTGAAGTCAAGGAAGAGAAAGGCCTGGGCACTACACTAGATGTAATACTTTATGATGGTAAGATAAAGATAGAAGATACTATAGTTATTGGTGGAATAGATCAGCCTGTTGTTACAAAGGTTAAGGCATTGTTCCAGCCAGAGCCTCTAGCAGAGATAAAGAAGGCAAAATTCAGGCCAGTTAACGAATGTGCAGCGGCAATAGGCGTAAAGATCTCAGCTACTAATTTAGAATATGTAGTAGCTGGTATGCCTTTGATGGTAGCAAACAATGATGTAGAGCTGATAAAGAAGGTAGTGCAGCAGGAAGTAGAAGAGGTTCTTGTTGACGTTGATGGTTATGGAGTTGTTATAAAAGCAGACTCTCTTGGCAGCCTTGAAGCATTAATAGGATTGCTAAGGCAAAAAGGCATTACTGTAAGATCTGGCGGTATTGGGGATATTACTAAGAAAGACATCATGGATGCTTCAGCAGAAAAGAATCCGCTGCATCGCGTTATTCTTGCATTCAACATAAAGAGTACGCATACAGAAGATGTAAAAGTAATATCAAATAATGTAATCTACCGCCTTATAGAAGAGCTGGACAAATGGCAATCAGATGAAAAGATTAGGATAGAGGCTAGTGATCTGGAAGGTGTTACTCGCCCTTGCAAGATTACAATCCTTCTAGGTCATATATTCCGCCAGAGTAATCCTGCAGTAGTTGGTGTAGAAGTAGTAGAGGGTATACTTAGTAGATGTGACATAATTAATGATAATGGAGACAAGGTGGGCAGCATAAAAGACATGCAGCTTGATGGCAAGACAATCCAGAAAGCAAAAAAAGGAGAGAGAGTAGCTGTGTCTATAACAGGGGCGATAGTCGGCAGGCATATAGATGAAGGCAGTGTGCTATACTCAGACATCACAGAAGAGGCCTGCAGAAAGCTAAGAAAGCTAAAGAAATATTTAAATACCAGTGAAATTGCAGCTTTGAAAGAAATAATAGCTATAAAGCGTAAATCTAACACTATGTGGGGCATATGAAATGATATCAGGCATGACAAATACACAAACTAAACAAGTAAGAATAAAAGAAGGAAAAACAGAGTTAACAGTAGACCATGAAGGAAAGGATTTAACATTTCTTTATCCATCTAATGGCCCAGACAGCTATTTTAACGTAAGAGATACAATACAAAAAGATAAATTAGTCCTGCCAACCCTGGCAGAAACAGCATCATTATTATATGCAGCTTATCATTCAGAAGACAAGTACAGCAATGAAATAAAGCAGTTAATTAAAGACAAATGGTTATGGGCATTTGACAAGAATCTTTACGTTCCAAATAAGGGAGTTTATATCTATCCAGAAGCAATTTCTGCTGGAAAAGACTTGGAAGAAAGCGAACTAGTAAAGATGCTAGAAGCTAATGATAAAAGCATAAGGTTTGTTCCATTCGACAACTTTAAGATACAAAACATGTCTTCATTAGAACTGGCTAAGAATGATTATGTAAGAGCATTAGCAGGAGATGAAGGAGCTGAGAAGCTTGCAGAAGTAGCTGATAAGTTCAACAAAAAGTCTTATTTATGGGCATTAAACTCGGTTAATGAACCTACAACAAGAGTTTCCGCTTTGGACTCCGATTGGGACTTCGGGCATAGGCTTGGCGTTGATGGCAACAACTTTGGCGTCAGCGGGTATGGCCATGCTTTTGGAGTACGCAAGGGAGGTATCGGATAACCTTTTAAGAAAAGCTTAACCAAAAGGTTCTGATTAAAATGGCAGAATACAAAGTTGTTATCAATGATGTAAAATCAGGCAAGAGCTATCAGAAGCTTGTCTCAGATGAAGCTTTCCATGGAAAGAAGATTAGAGATAAAGTAGACGGCAAAGCACTTGGCCTGCATGGATATGAGCTTGAGATTACAGGCGGGAGCGATAATGCTGGCGTTCCCATGCGTGCAGATGTAGAAGGAATTGGCAGACGCAGGATTCTGATTGGCAAGTCTGTCGGAGTAAGAAAAGCTCCAAGAGGAATAAGATACAGGAAAACAGTTTCTGGCAACACAATAGGCAACAGGACAGTACAGGTTAATATCAAGGTAATAAAGCATGGTGCTAAATCTATAGAAGAAAGTTTTGGATTGAAGAAAGAAGAAGCAAAAGAAGAGCATCATGAGCATAAAGCAGAGCACAAACCAGAACACAAAGTAGAGCACAAGCCAGAGCATACCAAGAAAGAATAATGATTACAAAATGTCAACAATTTTAAAGATTAGTCGTGCATTAGCTATTCCAGCAGCAGTTTTAACAGGTCTTTTTGGAGGTGCTCGCTTACTAAATTATCATTTTAATGATACTCAAATTAGAAATTCAGCTTACAAAGCTTTTTCTTATTCAACTGGCATTGGGGGGCATATAGAATATGTAAAATTCTCTGATGGTTCACAAGAAGTAAAAATATATCCAAACATGCGTTATGATATCTCTTCAGAGCTACATCAAGATTTAAATGGTGATGGATTAGTAGATAGGATAAGAATGAGCGGTTCAATATTTACTAATGATAGGTTGAAAGACATACTTGTTAGAGAATATGATTATGCTTCCAACAAAGATAAATTTGAAGAAGCTGATAAAAGGCTTAAAGATCTTGAATCAAAATTTGGGAATTGATATAAGGTTAATTTTATAAATAGCTTCTATCTCATTTTACCTAGTTTTGATTAAACTCTCAAAGACAAATGTCTTTGATGATGCTCAGGATGCAATCCTGACATTTTAATAAAAGTTTAGGAGGAATGTCTATTTGAAGAAAAAAATCGTAAAAGAAGAAAAGACTGAAAAACAAGAAAACGTACAG
>CAZSRE010000048.1:0-2614 GCA_964609195.1 Candidatus Woesearchaeota archaeon
GGACTAATGCCTGCAATCTTATCCATTAATTTTAATCCAAGCTTAGTCCTGTAAAGGAAGAAAATATTTCCCTGAACCTCAACATTTTTCCTTTTCTTAATTAAAAATATTATAACTAAGACATAGAATATTATGGCTAGTATTAAATCCAGGTTCATCTTTTGCTTTTAATAGGTCTAAATGCTCTGCTTCCACAATTTCTGCAAACAATCCTTCCTTGCATTATCTTTTGCGGCTGAGCTCTAACTTTAGTCTTGCATTTCTTGCAGACAAATACATTATGGAATAATCTTGCCTGGGTCTCTGGGAATTTAACCATTTTGCTGCCTTACCTGTTTTATTACTTTATCACCTAGGATTATCCAATACAATACCTGCACTCCTTCTTTAAGGTCTTCTTTCAATTCTTCTGGAATCTTAATATCAAATGTCATGTATGTTTTCATGTCCATTACTGTAGCGGTTTCTCCATGAATGCTTAGAACCTGGGCATTTTCCTTTTCTATTATCGGAACTTCTACATTATCATGTGCCGGCATTACTTTTATAATTTTCTTCTCACCTACAATGCTGACTGCTTCTATTCTTGCCTTAGCATGACCGTGCTTTCCTGTCTTTGATGTCTGGATGCTCTTAATGATACAAGCAAAACCATCGAAGATGACATAGCTGCCTGGTTTAAGCTGGCCGGCACCTACTATCTTTTTTTCTCCTTCAGGCATAAACGAGAAGAGAAAGAGGACGATTTATAAAACTTTTGGCTTATAGAAGATAGTTATTTGTCTAACATTTTATTATTCTTATTTATATACCCTACAAATTCCTTTAAAGTACTAGCTAACTCAATTCCATCTATTGCTGATTTTATATCCTTAAGATCTTTAAGAGAGGAATATGCAAGCTTACTTTCTACAGAGCTAGTTTTCTGATTGGTAACTTCTATTGGACTAATCCACCCTTGTTTGGTCTTAATAACTTTAGAATACATAAGTGGATATGTTTTATCTCTAGTTGCTAAAAAGAATGCTTTAACAGGATCTTTTGCAAATTCTGGGGGTAGCGATAAGTTGTATGCACTTAACATTTCAAGTTCATTTAAAACTAACTGATTGTAAGTCTTAACCTTCCCGTCTATTGGGTCGCATACCTCTAGATTTTTTAAAAGTATAACAGCATCATCAACGTCTTTTGACATCATTAATTGTTCTAAATCTGCTTGATTTGTATCAGTCAACAAAGTTGACGTGAATGCAAATGAGCTATCGTAATGCTTTGTATTATTGACTGGTTGAGAATTTGTTAAACAGTCAATGCTTACTGGCATGATTTTATTTCTATTGCAAGAATAAAGAGAGATAGGGCTAGCTATTAGGATGGGTAATATCAATTTCGCGATAGATTTCTTAATCATAGTTTGTAACAGATATTATGTATCATATAAATATTACTGTTTTTAGATTTATAGCTTTTTTAGGGATTTAACAAGCTTTTTAGTCTTTTTTGCAGCTTCTTTTGTATCTGCTTTTCTTGCTCCGATATCACGCAATGCTCTTTCTAGATAATTAAGCTTTAGGTTAATATCAAACATCTGTTTAGAGAGGTTAGCTATAGCTACCCATATCTGGGCATTACTTGGATTTTCAGATAAACGATATGCATTCTTATGCCTGCTGGCTTCTTTAACCTGCATCTCCAGATAGCCGCGGATGCTTGGATCAACTAGCTTTCTCCAATTCTTAGCCATGATATGCAGGCTAGCTTAGCTATCTTATAAACTTTTCCATTCTTGAGTAGTTACATTTAACTTTTTAAGAAAAGCTTAGCAAAAATGAAAAAATGAGTAAAGATTTATATAAAATAGGTTAACTAATATCATGGTTATGGATACTAATGATGAAATAATCGTTAGATTAAAGAAGCATTATCCAGATGCTAAATATTACCTTAATTTTTCTAATCCATTAGAGTTAATGGTTGCTGCTATATTATCTGCCCAGGTAAGGGATGAGGTAGTAAATGAAGCTACTAAAACCTTGTTTAAAAGATATAAGACTGCAAAAGACTATGCAGATATAGACTTGAAAGAGTTTGAGAAAGATATTAGCAAGATCACTTTCTTTAGGAATAAGGCAAAGAATGTAAAAGAAGCCTGCAGGATACTGGTAGAGAAATATAATGGAAATGTGCCTAGAACCATGGAAGAATTGACTAAGCTACCTGGAATAGCTAGGAAGACAGCAAATGTTATATTGTCAAATGCTTATGATGTTATAGAAGGAATTCCTGTAGACACACATTATATCAGGGTAGCTTACAGGCTTGGATGGACTAAAAGCACTAATCCAGTAAAAATTGAAAAAGATAGCATGCAAATGATTGATGGAAAATATTGGAAAGAACTACCATGGCTATTGAAAGCACATGGCAAAAGTATTTGTAAGGCACATGTGCCTTATTGCAGCAAGTGTTTCTTGAATAATATCTGTAAATAACATGAGCTCCCACCAAAATCATTGCAGCGCTCATTAATTGTCCAACAGGAATCCCCAGGAAAAGCGTCTCAGGCTCCTTCCAGAATTCAACTACAAACCTTAGGATGCCATATATTGTTATG
>CAZSRE010000048.1:2624-4664 GCA_964609195.1 Candidatus Woesearchaeota archaeon
TATGAAGAATGCAGAAGCAGCCAAGATACTGTATGAGATTGCTGATTTGCTGGAGATAAAGGGAGTAGACTGGAAGCCTAACGCATTTAGAAAAGCTGCTAAAGTAATAGAAAGCTTGAGTGATGACATCGAAGAAATATACAAGAAACTTGGTCTTGATGGATTAATGCAGATTCCAAGTGTAGGGGAAGGAATAGCTAAAAAATTAGAAGAATTCTTGAAAACAGGAAAAATAAAAGACCTGGAAGAATTGGAAAAATCTATTCCAGAGGGTGTTGTGCAGCTGATGAGGATTCCAAGCATTGGGCCTAGAAAAGCTTGGAGATTATTCAAAGAATTAAAGATAACTAACCTAGAGATGCTTGAGAAAGCTGCTAAGGCTGGAAAGATGAGCAAGATGGAAGGTTTTGGAGAGAAAACTGAGAAAGATATTCTAGAGAAGCTTGACAGACTGAAGAAATCAGGACAGGAGAGAAGATTGCTTGGAGATGTTTTACCATTTGCTGATTCTATAGTTGAAAAATTAAGAAAGCTAGATTATATAAAGCATGCAGATCTTGCAGGTAGCATAAGGAGAAGAAGAGAAACTGTTGGAGATATTGATATTTTAGTTACATCTAGCAAACCTGAGAAAGTTATGGATTATTTTACTAAGATGGATGAAATAAAAGAGGTTGCTGCTAAAGGTGGAACTAGGTCTGCTGTGATATTGAAAAATGGTATGAATTGTGATATTAGGGTTATAGCAGATAAGACATATGGGGCTGCTTTGTTATATTTTACAGGAAATAAAGAGCATAATGTAACTATGAGGCAAATAGCGATAAAGAAAGGTTACAAACTCAGCGAATATGGATTGTTTAATAAAAATGGCAAGATTATTGCAGGAAATACAGAAGAAGATGTGTATAAAAAATTAGGATTGCATTATCTTGAGCCAGAAATGAGGGAGAACACCGGAGAACTTGAGTTATTTAGAGATAAAATTCCTCCCAAGCTAATAAGTTATGATGAGATTAAGGGAGATTGCCATGTCCATACTGTCTGGAGCGATGGGCACTATAGCACCGAGGTCATGATAAAGGAAGCAATCAGGATGGGCTATGAGTATGTTGCAATTACAGACCATTCTAAAAGTTCAGCAGTTGCATCTGGGTTAGATGAGCAGAGATTAGCAAAGCATCTAGATGAGATTGAGAAACTAGCTGAGAAGTATGGGAAGGAAATAACTGTACTGAAAGGGAGTGAGGTAGACATACTGAAAGATGGTGGCTTAGATTATAGCAATGATGTTCTGTCAAAATTAGATGTTGTGATAGCTTCTGTTCATAGCAACTTTAAAATGGGAAAGGAAGACATGACCAACAGGATAATAAAAGCTATTGAGAATAAGCATACTACTGCAATAGGACATTTAACTGGGAGAATAATCAACAGAAGAGATCCTTATGAGGTAGATTTTGATAAGATTTTACAGGCTGCTAAAGACAATGATAAAGCTCTGGAGATAAACGCATTTCCTTCCAGGCTAGACTTGAAAGATAGCCATATAAGAAAAGCTGTTGAGAATAAAGTTAAGATGATCATAGACACAGACAGCCATGATATCAGCCACTTCAAATATATGGAGTTTGGTATAGCACAGGCAAGAAGAGGATGGGCAACAAGCGAGGATATTGTGAATTCTTGGTCATTACAAAGATTTAAAAAGTTTATACAAAAGTGAAAATGCATGAAAATCAAGAAAAATGATTTTATTGAGATAGACTATGTTGCTAGAGTAAAAACTACTGGATTGATATTTGATTTAACAGACGAGAAAATTGCCAAGGAAAACAAGCTTCATAGCCATAAAACAGAATATGGCCCTATAGTAATATGTATTGGGCAGAGAAATCTTGTGCCTGGATTAGATGATGCCTTGATTGGAAAAGAGCCTGGAGATTATAAGATAGAATTGGAAGCTAAAGATGCATTCGGAAGCAGAGATGCTAAGCTGATAAAGATAATTCCTGTGAGCGTGTTTAAGAAAAAAGAGAT
>CAZSRE010000049.1:0-4637 GCA_964609195.1 Candidatus Woesearchaeota archaeon
TTCACTATAAAAGAGATGCCTGAAGTCAAGGATAGATATGTTGCAGCAATAAACGAGATGTTGTAAGATAGTGATTTATACAGCAAGAATATCTTGACGATGCTAACAAGATACAGCAGGAAAGATATTAAGAAGAAGTGCAATATGAATTTCTTATTTTTCCTTAAGCTGTGCCAACCAGACAGGACCTGATAGAAATGGTTTATTGTCTTACTGCTTGTTTCTCTTGCTTTGGGCGTGTAAACTATCAACAATAAAGACGCTAGGAATATTGCCAAGAATACCAAGAATAAAAGTGAATTGAAAAGTCCTTTAGTGAGGAACATTATTGCACTCAAGACTACCCCCACAATCCCAATCATAAGAATTGTAATGATATAGCTTGCACCAGATGCTGCAATAAAGTTATGATAAGAAAGCCCATGCTTGTTTTTAAGATATATTGCTTTAGCAGATGTGCCTCCCCTGAAAAATGTGAGATAGTTGCCAAATGTTGTTATTATAGAAAGTCCGAGCCACTCTTTAGGCCTAAGTCTAAGATTAAATGGCTCTAATATAACAATGAGCATGATCCCGTTTATTGTAAATTCTAGAACAGTCAAAATGATCAGTATTAAAATGTAGGCTGGAGATATCTCCCTTAACCTGTCTATGTCTTGTTTGTTGTTTTTAAGCAGAAAGAATAAGAGCACCAATATGAGTATTATAGATACTATTCCCAGTGTCTTTTTTGCATTGATTCTCATATTAGATGATGATATAAGTGATTATACGAAAGGTTTTTAAATTTAAGTAAATATGGGTTAAATCAAAGAATTGGGAGGGTCTATGGCAGAATGGTCATCTGATTTTAGCTATGAATATTTTAAATCTATTTTACTGGCAGCCAGATCAAATTTTGAGATGTATTTATTTTCACAAGTGCCTGACATGAGCCATAGCAAGGAAAAGAAACAGAAAATGCTATTGCGCCATGATATAGATGTAGATCCAGGCATAGCAGTTAAGATGGCTGAGATTGAAAATAAACTAGGGATAAAAACTACATATTTTGCAATGACAAACTCTCAACTATATAGCATAGATGATGAATTATCTAAGATAGCTCTCCGGAGAATCTCTAACCTAGGACATGAGATAGGACTGCATTTTTATTTTGATAGTGAAGAAGAGAGGAAAATTGAACCTGAATTAAGAGAGATAGAACCAAAGATTGCAACAGCATGCAAAAAACTGGAAAAGATTATCGGTAAACCTGTAAAGAGCATTTCTTTTCATAGACCATTACAAAAATATTTAAGAGGACCTTTGATGGTAGCTGACAGGATAAATGCCTACTCTAAAGAGTTGATGGACAGATATTTATCTGACTCAAAAGGAAGGTGGAGGGAAGGCGAACCACTGCCAATGATGCTAAATTCTGATAAGATGCTGATTCAGCTATTGATACACCCGATATGGTGGGGAGATGAACATAAGTCTCCTGCAGACAGAATACAGGCTTTTTTTGAGGTCAGGACAAACAGATTCTCAGTAGACGAGATGAAGAAATATGATGAGGCACTCGCAATCAATCTAGAAATCATGCGCAGTAAGCTAACAAATAAAGAGGTTATAGAATGACTGAATACGGTAAGTTTAATACTGATACAGATGCCTTAAAAAAGAGAATTCTGGCCCATGATAAATATAGCAAACTTGACATAAATCAGTGGATTTTCCAACATATGTACATAAAAGAAGGGATGTCTGTCTTAGACATTGGCTGCGGCACTGGTAAGCAAACAATACCCATTGCACAAATGATTGGAGATACTGGCAGAGTGGTTGCGGTAGACATATCACAAGAAGCACTGACTGTATTAATGGAGAGTGCAAGGGAGCATATGCTAGATAAAAGAATTTCTACGATTAGGCACGATATTGATGAACTTGACAGATATTTTACTGACAAAAAACTATATGGGAATGGTTTTCATAGAGTGCTAGCAAGTTACTCTGTGTATTATGCAAAAAATCCACAGAGAATATTTAACATGATCCACAGGATTTTGAGACCGGGGGGAGTATTCTTCTTTTGCGGGCCTAGCATGGAGAATAATTACGAGATAAGAAAGTTCCACTATTCTTTAAATAAGGAAGATGTTCCTCCAGATATGGGTGCTGGAACATTTATAGAAAAAACTGGACAGAAACTAGCGCGTAGTTTATTTAGCAAAGTAGAAGTATCAACATTCCAGAATCCTATGCAGTTTGATTCTGCTGAGGCCTTGTACAACTATTGGAGCTCTTATAATCTCTATGATAGCAAGCTAGATGCCGCTTTCAAAGCAGCCACTACTGAATATTTTAATAACCATAAGATATTCGAGACTGTTAAACGCGTTATTGGTGTTAAAGCGATTAAGTGAATTCTATATTTTTATGGCTTTCATGCGATGGTATCTAATATGTTAACAATCTCCTTTGACGGACTGTAATCCTTATCCTCAAGTTTTTTCCTTTTGAACGAAGCAAGATTATTCAAAAAATAATCTATCTTTTCATCCTTAAATTCGCTTATAAACACGCTCTCGTACCACAGTCTCTCACTTCTTGATCTCAACAATAAACAAGGCTTGTTCATGAATGCAGATTCTTCCTGCGGACCGCCTCCGTCTGTTGTTATGAATTGAGACTTGTTAATAAGATTCATGAAAGAGATATAGTCATACAATGGCTTAATTGTTATATTAGGATTACTCTCTATTCTTGATAGCAATCCATATTCTTGAAGTCTGACTTTTGCAGATGGCTGGGTAATGTAGATAACCTGGATGTCTTTTGACATCTTTTCCAAGATTTCAATAACTCTAGTAAATCTTTCTTTTGAAAATATAGTTTCAAGTCTATGGCAGGTAGCTACGGCATATTTTTCTTTAGGAATATCCATTCTTGGCTTGCTTTTCAATGCAAGCCTGACAGAGTCAAGGACTGTGTTGTACCTTATTGGATATATCTTACCTTTTGCTTTTTCGTTTAGCAAGTTTTTATGGCCTTGTTCTGATAATGGGAATAAGTATTCTGAGTATCTATTCACCACTCTTCTTATTATCTCTTCAGGAAATGGCTCAAACATTTTGTATGTTCTTTCTCCAGCCTCTATATGCGCTGTTTCCAATCCAGAAAGTTTTGATATCAATAAACCCTGTATTGTTGTGTTTGTGTCTCCTATAAGTAACGTTATGCCTTTCTTGCCTTTGAATATTTGTTTTTTTCTGAAAGGAGATTTAGAAACGTTTTTTATTATGGCTAGAAGTCCCTGCTTTAAATTAGTAACATCGGTATTCCTGGCATCCAAGACATAATCTGGCTGCTTCAATTGGAAATCCTCTATCAGATGCCTGGTGGTTATGTTATGCTGGCCTGAGTTGATAAAGTTATACTCTATATTCCTGGCTTGCAATTCCTGCATAACAGGTGCCATTTTGATGACTTCTCCCTTTGTACCTATGAAAACATGAAGGTCTTTAGCCATTTTTCTTCAACCTGTATAAGATTTCTTCCTGCAATTTTCTTTCGCGGGCAAACATATCGGCTATCAAGGCAAGTATCATTAGCAGAAATCCTAGGATTATTAAACCTATCCCTATTATTACCAATGACCTGAATGGAGTTATGGTTGCTGTAAGCAACCAGCGGATAAATAATATCAGATTTATAATAAGACCTAGGAACATTGTTGCTAATCCAATTAAGCCGAAGAATTTTAACGGGCGATAATCGCGTATGCTTCTCAAGATTATCATGAACACTCTAGTACCATAACTGAACCACCCCTTGTACAATCTAGATTTTCCTTTTCTCTGTCCTCTAACAAGCCTGCAAGGAACTTCTTTAATCCTGAAGCCTTTGTTAAGCAAGTCAAGAAAAACTTCCTGTGTATATGTATACTCACCAAACAAATTCAACCTTAATGCTGCCTCTCTTGAATATGCACGATAACCGCATTGACAATCTGTAAAGTTCTTGCCTGTGAGGAAATTAATCAATGATGTTATCAGATTGTTTCCAAATTTCTTTACCCAAGGCATTCTTGGAATAAATGCTGGGTTCAAGAATCTTGAGCATGTAACCATGTCTGCCTGGCCATCTATTATTGGCTGGACTAATCTGGGAATGTCTAATGGATTAAACTGGCCATCTGCATCTATTAATACAATTATATCTGCTTTCATGGCAAGAGCCTCATTTATTCCTGTCTTGAAAGCTACGCCCAAGCCTTTATTGGAGAGATGCCTTACTACTTTTGCTCCTGCTTCTTTTGCAAGCTTAGCTGTATTGTCTCTGCTTCCATCATCTATAACAAGAATGTCTACTTTGTCTGCAAAATCTCTGGGTATTGAGCGGATAACAGACTGGATAGTCTCTGCTTCATTATATGCTGGAATCATTACTATCGTTTTCATGTTTTTGGCTAGAATAATTTGTTTTATTAAACTTTGCTATACTATAATCATCATATAGTAGTTAATGATAGAAAAGCTTATAATATCTTGTTATCTGGTGTTTGAAATGTATTACACTAATGATTGGGAGATATTAACTCCAACAAACAGACTTAAAACCTATTCTCCGAATCAGATTATGTTCCAACA
>CAZSRE010000050.1:0-4398 GCA_964609195.1 Candidatus Woesearchaeota archaeon
GGATGCATCCCTAGCAAGATCATAATACATAGTGCTAGCTTGCTTGAGGAAATCAAAAGAGCAGATAGGTTTGGAATAAACATTAAGAGCAATAATGTAAACTTTGCTTCAATTACTGGAAGAGCAAGCAGGATTGTAGATGAAGATGCCAGAAACATAGAATATGGGATAAGACATGATAAAAATCATACATTGTACAAAATGAGGGGAAAGTTCATAGGTCCGAAATTATTACAAGTTGGAAAAGAGAAGATAACTGCTGATAAAATATTTATTGCAGCTGGAACTAGAAGTATGATCCCAGCTATAAAAGGATTAGATAAGGTAAAGTATCTAACAAGCACCGAGGCATTAAGACTAAAGAAACTGCCTAAGAACCTGATCATTATTGGTGGAGGGTATATTGCTGCAGAGCTTGCACATTTCTTCGGGGCACTTGGAAGCAAGATTACAATAATACAGAGGAATATAAGGTTAATACCTAATGTTGATGAGGAAGTAGCTGATAAGTTTACTAAGATATTTAGCAAGAAGTTCAAAATTATATTAAATAAGGAAGTTACCGAGGTAAGCAAGAAAAATGGCAAGATAACTGTTTATGCCAAAGACGTTACGACGAGTAAAATAGACAGTTATTCCAGCGATGAGCTGCTGCTTGCTGTTGGTAGGATTCCAAATACAGATATATTAGATGTTAAGGCTTGTGGAGTAGAATTGAATGAAAGAGGATATGTAAGAGTAAATGAGTTCTTAGAGACTAATGTTCCCGGAGTCTGGGCTATCGGAGATATAGCTGGAGTGTATCAGTTCAAGCACAGTGCTAACCTAGAGAGCCAGTATGCTTACATAAATGCGTTCGGCAAGCATAAACTGCCTGTTGATTATAGGGCTATGCCATATGCCATATTCAGCAATCCAGAGATTGCTGGGGTTGGGAAGACGGAGCAGGAATTAAGAGACAAGAAGATTGCATATGCTGTTGGCAAATATGATTATATTCATACTGGAATGGGAACTGCCTTATTAGATGAAGATGGATTTGTCAAGTTCTTGGTTGAGAAAGGAACTGGAAAGATTCTTGGATGCCATATACTAGGAACTCAGGCTTCTACATTGATACATGAGGTTGTAATAGCAATGAGGACAGGAGATGGGGATATAAGCTCTATAAGGAATGCAATACACGTTCATCCTGCCTTGTCTGAAGTTGTGCAGAGAGCAGCAAACAGTGTTGAATACTAATTAGTATAATATAGTATAATAATCTTTAAATATAAGATTGACATTTTCTACTAGCTGTTGTGTATTCTAAAAAGTGAATACACAATATGTTGTGGTTTAAGCTTTTTCATAAAAAGCTTAAGCAAAAGAGGGAAAAGAGGCGATAGCAATTAAATGTCCATATTGTCAGGCTGAAGAAACAAAAGTTGTAGACAAAAGAGAAACTTCTGAATTTGATGTTACTAGACGTAGGAGAGAGTGTCTAGATTGTGGGAAAAGGTTTACCACTTATGAAAGAGTAGAGGGAATTGATCTTTACATAATCAAAAAAGATGGCAGAAGAGAGCTTTTTGACAGGCAGAAACTGGTAAAAGGAATCCAGAAAGCCTGTGAGAAAAGGCCAGTAGGTAATGAAAAAATAGAGAAAGTAGTAAATAAGATTGAGACTAAATTGAGAAGATTTGATAAAAATGAGGTTAAGAGCGTTACTCTTGGCAGTTTAGTTATGAAAGAGCTTATGAAACTTGACACTATAGCTTACATAAGATTTGCTTCTGTTTATCTGTCATTTAATGATATTAAAGACTTTGAGAAGGAAATAAAGATGGTAAAAAGTGGGGTTGATATGAAATGAGCAAGATTGAATATAACCCAAGAGACTATGTAAAAATTGATGATGCTGTAAAATTAGCAGGTATGGGTTTGGAAAATCTAGAAGAGAATGTTGCTAGATATGGAAGTAAGATTTATTCTGAGAATGGTTTTAGATATATGGATAGGATTGATCTGGGAAGAGTTGTGTATAATGCTAGCAATGGAGCTTCACCTAAAGAAAAAGAAGGAATAAGATTTGAAAGATACTTCACTGATGGAAAGACAGATCCATTTGACACTGTTGGATCTTATGAGAACAGACCTGTAAAGATAAATGATTCTGAGGGCAATATAATATTCCAGATGGATGTTTATGCTCCTAAATCTTGGAGTGATGTAAGCGTTAAGGTCGCTGCTAACAAATATTTCTTCAAGCCTAAAGAAAAAGAGTGGGTTGATAAGATTGAAGGCGGATTTGAAAGATCTCCCAGGCAATTATTTTCCAGAGTTTCTAGATTTTTCTCTAATTGGGGAGATAAACTTGGATATTTTAAAACTGAGGAAGAGAAAAAAAGATTTGAAGATGAGTTGAATTATTTGCAGATAAACCAGATGGCTGCTTTTAACTCACCAGTATATTTTAATGCCGGCTTGTTTGATATGTATAGTATTCCTGGTACGAAAGGAATTAGATATGCTAGAGACCCTGAAACTGGAGAAGTAATAAGAGTAACTGAAGGGTGCTATACTAGACCACAAACACACGCCTGTTTTATTAAGGGGCCGAGAGATGATTTAGAAAGTCTGTTAGAGCAAGTTAAAGTAGAAGGTTCTATTTTCTCAGATGGCAGCGGTATAGGGCATGATTTAAGCAATATAAGAAGCAGAGGAGAATCTATATCCAGCGGTGGGAAGGCTTCTGGTCCTATGTCATTCCTTGAGGCTTATGACTTAATGGGTGGAATAATAGAGTCTGGAGGAAAGACTAGAAGAGCAGCTAGGATGACGACTATGCGCCAACACCATCCAGACATAATGGATTTTATAACAAGAAAGAGAGAAGAAGATCATAAGGCTTTGATATTAATAAAAAATGGATATTCGGCTGGATTTGAGGGAGAGGCTTATAAAACAGTAGCATTCCAGAATACTAATCTGTCAATAAGATTAGATGATTATTTCTTTGAACAATTAAATAAAGGCGGGAATATAGAGCTAAGAGAAGTAAAGAGCGGGAAAATAGTAAAAGAAGTTCCAGCTGATTATATGCTTAAACAAATAGCATTTGGTAGCTGGAGAATTGGAGATCCTGGGGTGCAGTATGAAAGCAAGATTCATGAGATGAATACTGTTAAAAATTCTGGGATGATTGATTCTAGCAATCCTTGCTCCGAATATATGTTCTTGAATGATACAAGCTGTAATCTTAACTCTCTAAACTTATTAAAATTTGCTGATAAAGAAGGCAACCTAAGTATAGAATCTTTAGAAAAAGCATTTAGAACTATGATGATTGCGGCTGATATAGCTAACGATGCTGCCAGCTATCCACATTCTGATATAGCTAAGCTAAGCCCAGAGTTTAGAACTACTGGGGTAGGTTATGCTAATCTTGGAGCATTATTAATGAGAAAAGGATTGCCTTATGATAGCAATGAAGGGAGAGCATATGCTGGAGCGATAACTGCTTTAATGCAGGCAGAAACCCTAAGAACTTCTGCTGAGCTGGCCAAAGGATTAGGAACATTTGTGCATTATGGGATAAATAAAGAGCCTATGATGGATGTAGTTAAGAAACATAGAACAGCAATAGAGCAAATAGGAAATTGGCAGCCTGTTTATGGAGAAAACTTTGATAAAAAATCTGTTAAAGGCTTAGAATATTTGATAGATGAATCAAGAAAAAGAATGGATGATGCTGTTGAGTTAGGAAGCAAGCATGGATTTAGAAATGCACAGACAACTGTAATAGCTCCAACAGGAACGATTGCATTCTTAATGGGATGCGACACCACAGGAATTGAGCCAGCTATAGCTTTGAGCATAACCAAGAACTTATCTGGTGGGGGATCTTTAGATTTAGTTGTTGATGAAGTTCCTAATGCATTACATAATCTAGGCTATAAGGAGAATCAGGTTAATGATATAGTTGAGCATATAAAGAAAAATAAGACTGTTGAAGATTCTCCATGGCTTGAAGAAAAACATTATGCTGTATTTGACACAGCTTTCTCACCTAAATCTAGGGGAAGAACTGTTGACTTTAAAGGACATGTAAAGATGCTCGCTGCTGCACAGCCATTTATTTCAGGAGCAATTTCGAAAACAAGTAATCTCCCAGCGTGGGCTCCAGTCAAGGAAATATATGATGGCTATGTGCTTGGATATGAACTTGGATTAAAGGCTTTGGCCACATTTAGAGATGGGGGAAAACCAACAAGTGTGCTGGACTTTGGAGATAATAATGTTGTTAGGGAACTAAAAAGAGGAGATAAGAAAGAGATGCCTAATCAGAGAAATGTTTATGAATCAGAGGTTAAGATAAATGGAGCACCATTCCATATTTTAGTAAGCGAGTATGGT
>CAZSRE010000051.1:0-3905 GCA_964609195.1 Candidatus Woesearchaeota archaeon
ATGGGCTATAACCAGTTCCAGTCCAATAACTGAATGCTAAATCTCCACCTTTTGGATTTACAAAATCTATCTCGCATGATGCTAGTGCACTTGTAACAGTAGCTGTTCCTGGTATTGTAAAGTTCCATGCAGTTACATTTATATTGTCACCGTTGTTAGTCAACCACCTTGTATCTGCGTTGCTTGCCTCTACAGTTCCATCTGTGCTTCCTCCGTCAGGACTAACTTGATCTATATAGAAATTATCAACTGCAGCAGTCGGTCCAAGAGCTCTTGAATATGAAGCTCCAATAGTTGTAGTTGTGGATGTTGAGGTGCTTGTAGTGCTGGATGTTGAGGATGTTGAGGATGTTGTACTTGATGTAGATGTTGATATCTCCTCCACTCTTGCAGTAAGCTCTCCCAGTTCAGTAAAAATCTTGCCTGACCCAAATCTATAGTTAACTTTAATGTTTCCATTGAACTTCTCATCAATCTGCCCATTATTGCAGCCTTCTATAAGAAAGTTCTGGGCCTCTCCGCTTGCCAATGTTCCAGTTACTGGGACTGTACATTCTGTTCCATCAGCTCTCACAACAGTCAGGCTGTCTATAGTCACAGTATCTCCAAATGTGTTCTGAAGCTCTACAGTTACTGCTCCCGTAGTAATCTTAAAATCATTGCATTTAAATCCAGAAGCAAAGTCGCAATTATCTGGTATTAATCTTCCTGTACTCAGGAAGTTTATAGTTGCTAGACCTCCAACCAAGATTAGTATTATTAAAATCATAACCCCATAAGTAGAGAGAAATTCAAAAGCTTCCTGTCCTCTTTTCATGCTTTCTTCCATGTTTCTTTGTTTATATTTATTTTGATGTTTTTATGTATGATTTTATTTTCTTTTTACTTTTTGCGGGCTTTTTAGGAAAAAGCTCTTTCCGTCAACGCTTTCCTCAAAAAGCTTGTTTTCCGTCACGCTTTATTTTCCCTCAAGGCTTTTCCTAAAAGGCTTGTTCTAAAGGGTTGGTAGGAACAGCTTCTTCAAGAAGCTTATGATTTTAGCAAAAAAACCTGGACCTGTTTCTTGCGGTTGTTCAGAAACCTGGGAAAAATCACATCTGTTGCTCACACATACACCCTGCCCGCAATCAGAATCTCTGCTGCAGAAATTAGTCGGAGTTCCTCCAGACTGTGTATTTGCCTCTCCTGAAGCAGGGCATTCTGTATCTTGTGAATAGCTACATCCTTCTGGACAGCATAAATCTCCTGTCTTGCATTCTGTAACTGGTTTTCTTACGCATTCTTTTATTCCAAGTTCATTCTCCAGGCATCCTAGATCTGTAGTGCAGGGATTGCTGTCATCACAATCAGTATTTCTAACGCATTTATTGCCTATCTTGCAATCCTGGTCGCTGGTTATTGAATGATAACATCCATCTGGGCAATAATCATCACCTCCAATGCATATTGTTATCTTCTCCTGGACGCAAAGATTATTCTTGCAGACAGCGTTTGTAGACTTATCCCTGTCTTCCACGCAGTCAGTGTCTGAATCGCATGCAGGCTCTGCTGCACAATCACTATCTTCTCTGACCCCGCAAAACTCAGGATTACAGCAATTATCTCCAGACAAGCAATAATTTATCAAGAAATGACTGTCAGGATAGCTGCATTTTTTAGGGTTACCAGTACATCTATCTAACGTACATGGATTGCCATCATCGCAATCTGTATTTACAGTACAAGAGTCTTTTGTAGAATAAACAAATACAACCTCAACCCACGCCAACCTGCTTCCTGGATTTATATGGTAAAATATATCTTTAAGAGTGACATTAGCCCCATTTACCAGCTTTGTCTCGTTAAATGTAACAGTTCCTCTCTGCCCATTTACATCTACATGTATATCTGAACTGCCTATATCTATTATCTTTACATTCTGGTCGCCTGCAGTCAATACATCTCCAATCTTGCTATAGGTCTGTGCAGTAACTAAGCTAGTAGAAACTATTAAGAATAATATTAGCAAATTCTTTCCCAGTCTTTTGCTCAAGCTTTTCTGAAAAGCTTGTAAGAAAGCTGTTTCTCTTTTTAACATACTACTGATAGGCATCAATGAATATAAAAAACTTACCTTATCTTTCCAGTTACTATCTTCTTGAGTTTTGATATTATCTCTAAGATATTCTTTCTATTCCTCTTAAGATAATCTGGCTGTATCATTAACCCCCTATATGCAATCTCGTTTCTAGTCTTCCTTAACTGATCAATAAGATAGGTTTCAGATGATTCAAACTCTTTATAAAATCTAGCAAGATAGCCGATAAGAAGCTCATGGCTTAGTGTTTTCCAGCCATCAACAGCCATTATAGCGGTTATTAGCTCTTTTACAATTTCATAATATCCTTCTACAATAAGTGTAACAAATTCATCATTTTTCTTCGCTAGGTCTCTCTCGCGCATTTCTACAAGCTTCAGCAATGCCCTTGCTTTTTCCTTATCAACACTTATCCTAGTAACCTGCCCTGAATTCTCATCCCATTCAAACATTTAAAACACCTTCAAATACCCATAAAGTATCTCGCCATTTATAATATTATTCAATAACTCCTTACTCATTTCTTTTAGATTATGGTCAAGGAGTATGCTAATCTTTCTTTTTAATAGTTTTTCATACTCTCCTAGCTTCAAATCTACTGCAGCAGCCTGAATAAATATGTCCAAGTCGCTGTTCTCAGTATCCTCCCCTCTAGCTGCTGAGCCAAAAAGAACAATGCAATTTGGTTTTATCTTCTCATCAACATGTTTTATAAAACCAGTCTTATGTAATCGCAGGATTATATTTTGCTTCTTAAGAAGCTTAAATTCCTCGTTTTCTCTATTTGCCCTATAACTGGGATATATGCCCTTTTCTTCCCTCACTATTAATCCTTCTTTAACAAGCTTTCTTACATGGTTCATTACAGAAACCTGGGCTAAGCTTACATTTCTTGATAGTTCTCTAAGCTGAAAGCTCTTCCTAGGAAAATCAAAGAATTCCTGCAGGATTCTATATCTGCTATAATATTGTAGCATATGCTATAATAATATAACAACTGCTATATAAATATATCGATAAAGCCCACCTAATTATCCATTAAAGAAAATTATAAAAAAGAAAAAAGAAGATAGAGTTTACTTTATTTTTGCTTAAGCTTTTTTCTAAAAAGCTTACTCTACCTGTGCTACCATCGCTCCAGTTCTAGTATGGCTCAACCCGGCTGTTCCTAAATTATAGGTTATTGTAATATCAGCTTTGAACCTGCTACTTAGTGCACCTTGAGTAGTACAGCCTGTATAGTTTACCCAGCCTTGTACACCATCACCTATTGTATATGGCAAAGCTGGTACAACACCTATACTAGCTGGCGTATCAACTGCTGCACAGCCACCAGCAGTTAGAGATGTTCCAGTCACTTGTACGCTATCTCCTATACCATTCCTTATGAATAACTGAACTGTATTAGGTAATGTCGCTGCTGTAGCACTATTTACTTTAAACTCTGTACAAGCCAATCCTGGGAATAGTGTACATGAATTTGGCAAGAATCTTGCTGGATTCAACACTCCAAAATAAGCCAATGCTCCTATTGCAATTAGAACTACAAGAATAGCCCAGCCATAGGTCATCAAGAACTCCATTGCTGCCTGTCCTTTTCTCATCAAATCACCTCATTTTGATTTTTTTATTAATATTATCTCTTTTGGTTAATCTTTTTTTAAAAGATTATTACTTATTAGATGAGCAGAACTAATATATAAACCTTATGCTATAACCTTTCTTAGAAAGAAACGTTAACGAAAGAAATTAATTTTTGGATTAAACATTTTTTCTAAAAAGGTTTATTTGATAAAACTTTTTCTTTTTCCATTAACGCTTTCCTTTT
>CAZSRE010000051.1:3915-4364 GCA_964609195.1 Candidatus Woesearchaeota archaeon
CAAATCACCTCATTTTGATTTTTTTATTAATATCATTTATCTTTTTTTTATCTTTTTTTTATCTTTTTTGCTTAAGCTTTTACTAAAAGCTTATAATAGATGAGCAGAACTAATATATAAACCTTATCCTTATCAGAACCTTAGGTTCCGATACCTCCTCTCTTTAATTTAGTTTTTGGTTAAGCTTTTTCTTAAAAAGGTTATTTTCAGTCAACGTTTTCCTAAAAGGTTGTTTTCAGTCACGCTTTATTTTCCCTCAAGGATATTTTCGTCAACGTTTTCCTAAAAGGTTGTTTTCCGTTAACGCTCTTTTCGTCAACGTTTTTCTAAAAGGTTGAAAGGGTTCTTTCGTTAACGTTTCTTCCCAAGAAAGGTTATTTAAAGCTTTTGGTGTCAAGTTTTAACATTATTTTGATTAAACTTTTTCTAAAAGTTTAATGCATTCGTTA
>CAZSRE010000052.1:0-3935 GCA_964609195.1 Candidatus Woesearchaeota archaeon
TATGTACGGTTCCAGATACTGTTGCCTGCTGCATTTATTTTCATGATACGCCAATTAGCATCAGTATCTGTCTGGTAGCCGACAGCATAGATGTTATTGCTGGAGTCGATTGTAACGCCGAATGCTTTATCATCTGTTGTTCCTGGATTATATGTACGGTTCCAGATACTGTTGCCTGCTGCATTTATTTTCATGATACGCCAATTAGCATCAGTATCTGTCTGATAGCCGACAGCATAGATGTTATTGCTGGAGTCGATTGTAACGCCATAAGATACGTCTTTAACTGCTGGATTATAGGTGCGATTCCAGATGCTCATCGTATACCTAGATGCTGCTACTGATAGCGGTGTATAGCCATTAGTCGCATTTATTGGCTGGAATGGTAGTAAGCCAGTTATGTTAAATCTGGCAGTTGCAAATACCTGGTTACAGTTGCTTGCAAGGCATGTTACCTTAGATGTTATGTTAAATGCTTTTCTTTGTGAAAATTGGGTTAGATTTGCTGGAGATGAGATTGAAACATTAAACGTGTCTACAACAAATACAGATTGGGATATAGAAACTGCCATACCTGCTATTATTAGAATAGATTGGGATATAGAAACTGCAATACCTACTATTATTACAATAAGGAGAATTGCAAGTATAAAAATTCCTCTTTTTATTGACATAAAGCTAAATAAGCAGGGATTTCTTTGTTTAAATTTCTATTGGAATAGAAAACTATTTATTATAGTTAAGCCAATATAATAATGTAGTAAAATGATGAAGCTAGGCGGAAATATAGTGCTTGATGGATGCGATAATCTTGAGCCAGCAACACTAATAGTACTGAAAAAGATGGTTGGCAATTATGCAAGAAAGATTTCTGAAAAAAACGCTTTTGATGAACTTAAGATAAACCTGCAGAATACAGGGGATAACTATAAGTTAGAAGCTACACTTACTATGGCAGGAAGCCAAGACGTAAAGAATTCTGAGGATAGCAATCTGTTCTTTGCATTGGATAATGCTCTGAAAGAGTTTCTGCAGTAAGTTTTTGGAAAAAGCTTAAGCAACTGGACAAAACCGTTGTTTAGTCAAAAGGTTTATAAAGGGGTTTTATAAATATTTTGATATGGTAAAACATCAGGGCGGAAGTAGAAGAAAGACTAGAAGCAAGTTCAGGAAAAATGTAAGGCAAAGAGGTAAAGTGAGCCTTACAAGATATTTCCAGACCTTTGTTATAGGCCAGAGAGTACAACTAACTGCTGAACCATCTATGCATACAGGATTTTATCATAGGAGATTCCACGGAAAAGCTGGAGTAATCAAGGCTAAAAGAGGAAGATGCTATGAGGTCATGATTAATGATAGAGATAAGTCAAAATTATTGGTAGTACACCCTGTACACCTAAGAAAACTTGAATAAGACAGGAGAAAAATAACATGGACATAGAAATACTTGAAGAAAAAGCGTTAAGCATGGTAGAATTGAAGAATAAACTTGAAGATATAAAGAAGAGGGACAAGGAGCTTAACTTTAGAGCAAATAAGGCCTATGAGTACTTAGAAGGATTCGATACACTGGAAATAAAGAAAGCAAAAGAAATTGAGAAGAAAATTAATGATATTGGGATTGCAAGGTTAAAGGATAAGCATATAGCAAAGATAATAGACTTGATGCCTAAGAATATGGATATTTTAAAGGCCATATTTGCAGGAGAGAACGTAACATTGAAGCAGGAAGACCTGGCAAAGATATTGGAAGTATTGAGCTAATATGATTATAGCAAGCAAAGAACATGATGATAAGAAAACCAGCAAAGGAAGAGTACGCAATAGTCTTGGACTTTTTGCCGAATGGATATCCGTTCGACTCAAGGCCAATGCACAGAAAGACGCCAGTAGTGCAAGCTATAGGCAAAGACCATTTTATATTGCTGGAACTAGTGCCTAAAAAAGGAACATTCTTACAACCTTATGAAGAAGTTTACATGGGAGAGGGTAAACGCGATAAAATCCATCACATATTAAGCAAGTTAGATTTCTCCAGACTGACAGAAACTGCAAGAATAGGCATGCAGGATGTGATTGAGAAGATAATTAATGTTAATGAGAAGAAATTTGTAGATTTTTTCAACAAAGCACAGCCGATTAATACCAGAAGGCACCAGGTTGAGTTAATTCCTGGGATTGGAAAGAAGCATATGTGGGAAATCATAGAAGAAAGAAAGAAGAAGCTATTTGATACTTTTGATGAGATGAAGACTAGAGTAAAACTGATGCCTGATCCAAAAAAAGCTATAATAAAGAGAATACTAATGGAACTGAATGGGGAAGACAAATACAGATTATTTGTTGAAGCTTAGAGATGGATGGATTAGATTACAGAGTTAAGAAAGTAAATGAATTTTATAATAAATTGAAATCTAATGGCGGTTTAAGTGACACTAGAATAGACTTCTTGGTGAAAGAGACTTGCACAAACATATGGAGCTATGAGGTAAGCAACGAATTGTTTGATTCTACTCTATATTTCTTAAATGAGAATCTAGAAATGATAATGCGGGAGTATTTGGATAAAATAAAAGAAACTGTTGAAAGTGCTAGCAAGACTCTAGAGCTTGTAGTCGACAAGAATCCAAAAGGCGCTAATGTACTTAGTTTCACTAATCTTGCAAAGATGACTTACAATAAAGTTATTGAAGAGATCACTAGGTCAAAGAAGATAGTAACGTTGGATTTAAATAAGAAAGAGTAAGGTTTATAAAGAGCTAATTTGCTCAATCCTTAATTATCTCGAGAACATAAGCTTTTAGAAAAAGCTTAAGCAAAACCTAAAAGTTTAATCAAAACAAGCTTTTAAGAAAAGCTTGGGCAAAATATAATGACAGATAATCTACCAAGAACAATCACAAGAATAGCGAATACTGACCTAGATGGGAGTAAGTCTGTGTATCATGCTTTAAGGAAGATATCCGGTATAGGCTATATGTTTTCTAATGCTGTTTTGTCTACTGCAAACGTTTCTTTACATAAGAAAGTAGGCGAACTAAGTGAGGAAGAAGTCAAGAAGATAGAGGCCGTTATCAAAGACCCTATCGGACATGGGCTCCCTAACTGGATTGTAAACAGGAGAAAAGATACTCAAGATACTAAAGACAGGCATCTAATTTCTACAGATTTGAAGTTGAGAAGAGACTTTGACATAAGAATGATGCAGAAGATCAGAAGCTACAAGGGAATGAGACATGCTATTGGACAACCTGTAAGAGGACAAAGGACAAAAGCACACTTTAGAAAAGAAGGTGCTGTTGGAGTACAGAGAGCTAAGATAAAACCTGGCGATCAGGCTAAAGAAGATAAGAAGGGGAAGAAATGAGCTTTCTTTTCGGGAAAGAAACTTCGGAAAGAAAAATTTTGATAGCTTTAGGGAGGTATTGGATAAACTTTTGAGAAAAGTTTAATCAAAAGGTTCTAACAATGGGAGATCCAAGAAAAGCAAGAAAACAGTATGAGGGGCCTAAGCACCCTTGGGAAGCTACCAGGATTAATGAAGAGAGAATTATATCCAAGAAGTATGGACTTAAGAACAAGAAAGAGATATGGAAGATGCAGTCTATATTAAAAGGATTCAAGAGACAGGCTAAGGCATTAATCGCAAGAAGAGACCAGCAAGCAGAGAAAGAACAAACATTACTTATGAAAAGACTGCATAGGCTTGGATTGCTTGGAAAAGACGCAAAGATTGAAAGCGTACTTGGATTAAACCTTGATAATGTTATGAAATTAAGACTGCAGACAGCTGTGTACAACAAAGGCGTTGCAAAAACAATCACACAATCAAGACAGTTAATCGTTCACGGTCATATCAAGGTAGATGGGAAGAAAGTTACAGTTCCTTCTTATATTCTAGAGTCTGGACAAGAAGACAAGATTGCCTTCTCTGG
>CAZSRE010000052.1:3970-4248 GCA_964609195.1 Candidatus Woesearchaeota archaeon
ATAAAGCTGGGGCAAAATCTGAGAAAGCTGAAAAGATTGAGGTTAAGGCTAAATGAGAGATTCTTTGAGATGGGGAATTGCGCATATTTTCTCTAGCTATAATAATACAATAATCCATATTACAGACATAACAGGAAGCGAGACTATTGCAAAAGCTTCTGGTGGGATGGTTGTTAAGGCAGATAGATTAGAATCCAGCCCAACTGCTGCTATGATGGCTGCAAAGATTGTGGCTGAGACTGCCAAGGAAAAAGGAATTAATGCTATCCATGTAAAGA
>CAZSRE010000053.1:0-4224 GCA_964609195.1 Candidatus Woesearchaeota archaeon
TCCAAGATCTGGCGGGATTATTGTTTCCATTGGTTTGTTCATGGGAATCATGACCTATATCTTTATCCAGACATTCTTTTTTATGCAGTCTGCAAGTATAATCTTCTTGCTAGCAGCAGTAATCTCGATAGCTACAATTACTTTCATTGGTTTTATTGATGACTTGCTTGGAACCATGACAGAAAAGACATACAAAGGATTAAAGCAGTGGCAAAAACCATTGCTAGTGCTACCAGCTGCTATTCCATTAATGGTTGTAAACTCTGGTATTGATACTATGCATGTCCCTCTGATTGGAAACGTCCAGCTTGGATTGCTTTATCCATTATTATTGATTCCGGTTGCTGTAGTTGGAGCCGGCAACATGGTCAATCTGCTTGCTGGCTTTAATGGATTAGAAACAGGCATGGGTCTTGTCTACACAGGAATGCTTGGAGCCTTTGCATATTATCACGGAAGAGAGATAGCAGCAACAATAGCATTTGTAACATTTGCATCATTGCTAGTATTTTACTTCTTCAACAAATATCCTGCCAGAATTCTTCCGGGAGACTCTCTCACATATCTTCTTGGAGCTGTACTGGTTAGCATAGCTATTCTTGGTGATATGGAAAAGAAAGTCATGATAGCCGCATTCCCATTCTTCATAGAATTTGCATTAAAATTACGGGGAAGATTGAAGAAACAGAGCTATGGCCAGTATAAGGATGGAAAGATTGTTTCATTGTATGACAAGATTTATTCTATCCCGCATATATTTACTATAAAAGGAAAATTTACAGAAAAACAAATAGTCTATTTCATGATACTAATCGAACTAGGTTTTTCTAGTTTGATATGGGTTCTATAACTTATATTTTGTAGAATATAAGAAAGTTATTTAAAGCTTCTTTATAAGATGAAAACCATGGAAAAAATCAGGGTTGGAGTTATTGGCGTTGGTAACATGGGCAAGCATCATGCTAGAGTCTATTCTGAGATGGATAATGTACAATTAGCAGCTGTCTCAGACCTTAATGAGCAGCTAGGCAGCAAGCTAAGCAAACAGTATAGCTGCAAATTCTACCAATCATATATTGACTTGTTAAAAGACAAAGAGATAGATGCTGTATCTATAGCTGTTCCAACATATCTCCATAAGCAGGTAGCCTTAGACGCTATAAAATACAAGAAACATGTTCTTTTAGAAAAACCAATAGCAGAAAACTTGGATGATGCAAATGAAATAGTTAAGGCATCAAATAAAACTAAATTAAAGTTATTTATCGGCCATGTTGAAAGATTTAACCCTGCAGTACAGAGATTAAAGAAAATTATAGATGACGGCAAGCTTGGCAAGATAACTTCCATAATCACAAGACGTGTCGGCCTTCCTCCAGCAAGGATTAATAACACAAATGTACTGCTTGATCTTGCTGTCCATGATATAGACGTTGTCAATTATCTTCTTGGAAAAGAACCAAAGCTTCTGTATGCAAACAGCAGCTCTGCAATAGTTACTGACAGCAAAGATTGCGCAGAAATCCTCCTAAAATACGGAGATGTTTCAAGCTTTCTGCAAGTAAACTGGATTACTCCAATAAAAATCAGGAACATAGCAATTACAGGAACCCATGGTTATGCAGAGCTCGACTATGTGAATCAGAAGCTTACGCTTTATTCAAATGATCACGGAGCATTAAATCTTAATTTCGATAACTTCGAGGATTTTCTTACAAAATTTGCTCCTGATAAAATCCAGATAGGGATAAATAAGGAAGAGCCTTTGAAAAAAGAAATAGAAGCATTCATAGATTCAATAGACAATGATGCTCGTGAAGGCGTAACAGGAGAGGAAGCTACATTAGCATTAAAGATAGCATTGGAGGCGCTTAAACAAGATGGCATCGTTAAAGAATAAATCTATCATGGTAACAGGCGGTGCAGGCTTCATAGGAAGTCATGTAGTAGACCAACTAGTAAAAGAAGAACCAGAAAATATTATTGTAGCCACCAATTTATTTCTTGGAAAAATAGAGAATCTAACAGAAGCCAAAAATAAATTCCCTAATCTTAAGATAATAAAGCAAGACATGAGTGATCTAGATGGTGTGGAATATGCACTAAATGAAAATCCAGTCGATGTTGTATTTAATCTAGCTGTTGTTCCATTGCCTACATCTCATGTCCGCCCTAAGTGGACTTATTTACAAAATGTACTTATTACAGCGCATCTTCTGGAGCTTGCTAGAAAAAATGCATTTAAAACATTAATACAGTTTTCTTCATCAGAAGTGTATGGCACAGCAAAATATATTCCAATGGACGAATCTCATCCAATAGACCCGACTACACCATATGCTGCAAGCAAGGCAGCAACAGACCAGATGACAATTTCTTACCATAGAACATTTGGCTTAGACATGTCTATTGTCAGACCATTCAACACATATGGTCCTAGACAGAATGCAAAAGGCGGCTTTCTTGCCCTTATCCCATTAACCATGAGCAGAATACTAAAAAATGAAGATCTTGTCATAAATGGTGATGGTAATCAGACTCGTGACTGGATTTATGTAGAAGACACAGCAAGAGGTGCTGTTGAAGTAGCAAAACATGATTCTACCCGTGGCAAGATAATCAATATAGGATCCGGAAAAGAAGTCACAATAAACGAGATAGTAAGGTTGATCGTTGAGCATACAAATTATCAAAAGCCAATAGTCTATAAGGAAGCTCGGGCTGCAGATGTTCGCAGGCATTATTCAGATATATCTTTAGCTAAAAGATTGGTCAATTTTGAGCCTGGCGTTGGGATAGAAGAAGGCATTAAGAAGACAGTAGATTGGTATCTGCAACATCCTGAGGCTTTCTAATGATCCATCAAACAGCAGATGTTTCCAGTAAAGCTAGGCTTGGAAAGAATGTCAGCATCTGGAACAATGCTCAGGTAAGAGAAGATGCTGTTATCGGAGATAATTCTGTAATTGGAAAGAATGTCTATATTGATAAAAATGTCAATATTGGAAAGAATGTCAAGATCCAGAATAATGTTTCTATCTATGATTATGCAGAGATTAAAGATGGAGTTATGATTGGTCCTCATGTCTGCTTTACAAATGATAAATATAACAGGGCAATAAACCCAGATGGCACTATAAAAAATGCCCAGGATTGGCAGCCAGGTAAAACTATTGTAGAAGAAGGAGCTTCTATAGGGGCAAAGTCTGTTCTTGCTACAGATATTAAAATTGGAAAGTTCGCATTAATCGGCATGGGTTCTGTAGTAACAAAAGATGTTCCAAATCATGCTTTAGTATATGGTAATCCTGCAAAACTTCAAGGGTATGTTTGCAAATGTGGTAGAGTGGCAGCCAGAATTAATACTAACATAACATTGATAGATTGTGTTTACTGCAATACAAAATTAAGTGAAATACTCAGGGTCAAGTAAGCAATTTACACCATCAAAAGATAAAGGCCATTCTTCACCAAACTTATGTGCTCCCGCCATTAAAACAGCTGGCAATATTGTGCTAGGTATCCTATTTTTGTTCTTTTTTATATAATCTGTTAACACACCTTCCTCGAATTTAACTAACTCAATATCTTTATATTTATTAGCACTTCCTATGATCTTCTGAACCCTTTCTTTTAATTCGCCAGCCTCATCATCTAGGGTTACTGTAAAATTTAGAACATTGTCTATGTATTCTGTTGATTGATAAACGCTTAATAACCTATGAGATTTATCATTTGTATTTACTTGATGATTAAACTCGTTTCTTACTATTCTCCTGCATCTGTCAAATAGATCTTCAGAGCTTCTCAGCATAACTTGGTATGTTTCTATTGGATCGCCATCCCATTTCCCACCACTAGGGATGCTTAGGTAACCTTTAAATTCGCTGACTTTATTTGTTCTATCCAAAAATACAATATATTCATCTAAAGTTATAGGTACTGTTGCTGATGAAAATGTGCTTGCCGATTCCTCATTATTAAGTTTTCTTCCAGCTTCTTTTTCAAACATTTTTCTATACTCTGGAAGACATGTTGCCTTGTACTCTTTGTAAGAAGTTAATGCAACATCAAATGTTAGGCTGTTTTCACCAATTGCCAGATGGTCTAATCTTAACAAAGGTCCGTCAGTTAATATATTGCCATCTTTTTCTGCTTTCTTAAGTTCCTCTTTCCATACATTTTCTATGTAAGAATCCAATACAGGAGAATGTCTTATTTGTC
>CAZSRE010000054.1:0-4164 GCA_964609195.1 Candidatus Woesearchaeota archaeon
TGCTCAACTCTTTTTATTGCCTCTAAGACTGTAGCTTCTTCGTTGTAGACAGGCATTATTACAGATAGCTTCATGTAGTAAATGCTGAGAGAAAGGTATAAATATCTTTCTTCTTTAAGATTGCTAGCATGGAAGATAAAGAATCTGTATATGAGAAGATACCAGCTGGACATGGATACAATGCATTAACAGCAGGAAATTCCATACAAAAGTTCTGGCATAAATACAAGTTTGGAAATGTGATAAACAAGGTTGATTTCAGCAAGAAAGTTCTAGATGTCGGATGTGGAGCTGGGATATTGTTCTATCTTGCAAAAGATGTGAAGAATGGAGTTGGGCTAGACAGCAGCAGCAAGCAGATAGAATTTGCAAAAAGCATAAACAAAAATGCTGTGTTTGTTAATTCTTTAGCAACTAAACTGCCTTTCAGAGACAAGAGCTTTGACTATGTTACATGCATAGAGATGATTGAGCATATGAACAAGGAAGATTCTGATCTTATGCTGAAAGAGATACATAGAGTATTGAAAGATGATGGGAAGTTTATCTTGACAACTCCTAATTACAAGAGCTTATGGCCTATGATAGAATATGTATGGAGCAAGATTAATGTAATAGATTATTGCGAGGAGCATATCAACAAGCAGACATTCAAGAGCTTGGAAGACATATTATTAAAGAACAATTTCAAGATAAATGATAAGTATTCTTTCTTTATCGTCTCTCCTTTTATGAATTTTATGTCAGAGAAACTTGCTAAGAAAATGCATGATTTTGAGATTAAAGTTCTGCCTAGGTTTGGCAACATAATGCTTGTAGAAACTGTGAAAGCTTAAAGCAATATAACTTATCTCTTACCATAAACTATTTATAGCTTTTCTATTGCAGTTTTTATGATGAAAGTTTCTATAGTGACACCTACATATAATGAAAAAGACAACATTGAAGGGCTTGTAAATGGGATATTTGATGACTACCATGATTATGATGTTGAGCTGATCATAGTTGATGATAATTCTCCTGATGGCACTGGAGATGTTGCAGATAGATTATCTGAAGAATATCCTATAAAAGTAGTACATAGATCTGGAAAGCTTGGATTAAGCTCTGCTGTTCTTGCTGGATTTGACAATGCTTCTGGAGATATAATTGGGGTAATAGATGCTGATTTGAGCCATCCTACGAGCAAGATTCCAGAGCTTATTGACTGCATAATAAAAGAGAATGTAGACATTGCTATTGCAAGCAGGCTTGTTCCTGGAGGAGGAGTAGAAGACTGGCCATTCAGCAGAAGATTAGTATCAAGAGTAGCTATCTTATTGGCCAGACCATTAACAAAGGTTAAAGATCCTATGACTGGATTTTTCTTTTTGAAAAAGAATGTTATAAAAGATGTTAAATTACAGCCTATTGGATACAAGATATTGCTGGAGATTCTTGTAAGGGGAAAATATGCTAAATACAGGGAAATTCCTTATTTATTCTTGAATAGATCTGTAGGATCTAGTAAACTAGGTGCTAGAGAATATACTAATTATGTAAAACACCTTTTTAGCCTGTATAGCTATAAAGTTCAAAGACTACTTAAGCGATAAGTTTTATATCTTTTTCTATACTCAAAAAGACATGGAAAAAAGAAACATAACTGTAATATTTGCTTTATTGCTGTTTATTGCATTCTATCGGGTGTTTGTTAAGAAAGATGCTATATCAGAGAGATACGAGATTGGATTGATAGCTATGCTAATAGAAAGCTATATATAATTTTCTTTATCCTGCTAGGAGATGATATCTGTAATACTGCCAACAAGAAATGAACCATTGATAAATGAGCTTATTACAGAAGTGCATAAAGCATTAGAAGGCTATGAGTATGAGATTATTGTAGTAGACAAGAGTGAGATTGTACCAGAGATAAGGGATGCCAAACTTGTAATACAGCAAAGTAAAGGGCTTGGAAATGCTGTGTTGGAAGGTGTTGCTAATTCTAAAGGCGAGCATATAGTTGTTATGGATGCTGATTTCTCCCATAATCCAGAAGATATATTAAAGCTGCTAGAAAAGAAGGATGAATATGATATTGTTATGGGCAGGAGATATGGTGAGGGTACAAAATCTGATGATAAGTTATTCAATAGGATATATAGCAGATTTAGCTGTAAGACTGCTAGTTCTGTTTTAGGATTGAATATGACAGATCCTTTAAACGGGTTTGCATTGATAAAAAAAGAAATTTATGACAAGATAAAATTAAATCCTCTTGGTTATAAGATCCATATGGAAACAATTTACAAGGCAAAAAAGCTTGGATACAAGATAACTGAGGTGCCTACTATATTTAATAAGAGAAGAGCAGGAAAATCAAATAGAGATTGGAAAGAAGGATTTAGAGGATTGTTGTATATATTTCAACTAAGGTTTGGATTAAGATAGAGATGTTTGTTTTCCCTGTACCAGTTGATTGTTCTTTCTAGCCCTTGTTCAAATGTAGTCTCTGGCTTCCAGTTCAGAAGCTGAGCAGCTCTAGTATTGTCGCAAAGCATTCTCATAGAGCCTGTAACAGGAATATCTTTATTTATCAGTTCAGAGTCTAAGCTTGTTGCTATCTGCCTGGCAAGATCTCCAATCCTTATTTCTTTTCCATAACCTATGTTTATTGGGCCTGGAGAATATTTAGACTCAGCTCCTTTTATTAATGCATTAACAGTATCTTTAACATAAGTAAAGTCGCGAGTTGGCTTATCGCTCCATATCTCTACTTTCTTCCCATTTAATGCTTGGATTATTACTGATGGAATAAAGTAGTTCTTAGCCTGTCTTTCACCAAATGAATTAAATAGCCTGAAGAACAATACTGGGAGGGCTTGTTTTTCCCAGAAAAATGTACAGTTCTCTTCTCCTAGTTTTTTTGTATAGTTGTAGAAGCTATTTGCTGTATCAACTGGATGATTCTCATCTATAGGAAGGTACTTTGGATAGATTCCATATAACTGGGCAGAAGATGGAAAGATTACTTTTTCTACATCATTTCTCTTAGCAAAATCAAGAGCATTAAAAGTACCTTGAACATTCCTCTTATATGCAAGCTCTCTGTCTACCTCACATTCTTGAGGGATTGCAAATGCTGCTAAATGGAATAAATATTCTGGCTTAAAGCCTGTAGACTTCAATGCACCAACGTCAGAAACATCTATACCAGAGAATGCTACATCTTCTAGGCTAGTCCCTTTCAGCCTAGACTCTCTTTTAGGAAGATCTATTATTCTTAAATCTGCTCCAAGCTCTATAAGACTCTCGCTTAGATGGCTGCCTAGGAAGCCTGCACCTCCTGTAACCATTACTCTTTTCCTTTGCCAGTTCATCATAACACCTTTGATTTGATAAAATCGGCGATATTCTCGACTATATAATCTAGATGCTGCTTTTCTAGTCCATGATGATTGCCAATGAAAAAGCTGTTTTCATGAATGTAATCAACATTTTCAAGGTTACCTGCTACTCTATATTTAAACTTAGATGCTACTGGATGCCTTAGAAAGTTGCCTGTTTCTATTGGCCTTGTTTCTATATTTTTAGATTCTAAGTAGCCAACAAGCTCATTCTTTTCGAATGGCGCTTCTTTTTTAACAGTAATAGGATAACAGAAATACACATGCCTAGTATTTTGCCTTTCCTCTGGCAGGCTGATAAATCGTTCTAAAGTTTCTAACTCTTTATTAAGATATGCTGCATTTTGCCTTCTTTTCTCTATAAATCCTTCTAGCTTAGGCAGTTGATGAACACCAAAAGCTCCTTGTATCTCTGTTGGGCGTGTATTAAAGCCAAGAGAGTAGAAGAAAAATCTTGGATCTAGGGCTGGATTTTCACTTAAGATCTTATCTTTAATTGACATATCTCTGACCCACCCATGCGCTCTAAGACTCCTTAGTATATCATTATGATATGTACTATTTGTTAGTACCATGCCGCCTTCAATTGTAGATATATGGTGGGAGAAGAAAAAGCTAGTGGTTGCTATGCTGCCAAGTGATCCTACCTTCTTGCCTTTGTATTCTGCACCATAAGACTCACAGCTATCTTCAATTACATATAGCTCATTTTCTGCTGCAATACTTTTTATTCGAACCATCTCACAAGTATTGCCAAGAATTTGACTAGGCATAA
>CAZSRE010000055.1:0-2452 GCA_964609195.1 Candidatus Woesearchaeota archaeon
TACATTTTCACTATACTTTCATCATATTTAAACTTTTCGCTATAGAAATTAAGGCTAGGTTCTTCTGGAAAAGGATCTAATAGAGTATGCAGTTTACTTATATAACCTTTTATAACTGCATTATAACAGCTTTCTTGGAAAGAAAGGGTAATACTTGGGTTTTAAAGGTTGGCAGATCAGGCTATCGTGTTGCTGTAGATGTTATTGAAGCTGAAAATAAAGTAAAAATATTATATATTCAGCTTATTTTTGCGAGTTTTTTTCTAAAAAGCTCATTTGGTTATAACAAATTTAGGCGTGACTATCTCATTTCCCAGTATAGCCTGCACCCTTGTTCCATTAGGCAATGTAGAGTCTAATATTGGGTTAAAGTTATTTAATGTCTCTCCAGCAAGCTTTGCAAGCCCGAGAACAACATTGTTTATCTCCTCTAGTTTGATGTACATTATGTCTGTCTCCAAGTCCTTGCCATTAAAAGTCACATGAACTGCCTGGCTTAATCCAGGGCAAGTAATAGTCTTAACTCTTTCATCCCGCATTATAAAGGCTATCTTGCCGAGCATGTTGTCTCTTTTCATATAGTATTTTATCTTTTCCAGATAATCTTGTGATATAGAACTGCCAAGAGACGCTCCAAGAGAGTTTAATCTTGAAGTTATCGCATCATCGCTTACTATCCCTTTGCTCTTCAGGTCATTTATCATCTTGACATCCAGGTCTGTTAACGGCGGCTCAATAACCTTATAGTCTCTGTCAACAACAGCCCTTACTAGAGTGTAATTTCCAGCCTTAAGCAATGGATACTCATTTTCCGTAATTGTAAAGTATCTCTTTTTCTCAGGCAATCTTTTAAGCTTGTATATCTCATGAGGCTTGAAATATGGCACTTGTCTTCTTGCAGGCTCCAGCATCATTGGATGTACCCTCATAGTGTCAAGCTTGTGTCTTTCAGCATGCATCATATGATGCTTTGCTCTGATAGCTTCAACCATGAATTTTTTAAGAAATTTAGACCTGTCATCCTGTTTTTTTACCAGGCCAGCATCTTTGATTAGCTTGTTTAGCTTTTCCAGTTCTTTTCTTGAGTTATCTATTAAAAATTCAATTGGCATTTTACAGCTCAGATATTGGCCTTGGCCTGAATTGTCCAGGTAATATTCTTCCCTGCTTGTCTCTTACATATTGCTCTAGTGCTATCAGCCCCTTTGCAATCGTCTTGTTCTGGTCTGCTAGAGAGTCTAGCTTGTCTAATAGAGGCTTTATCTCTTCATTTTCGCTGAAAGAAGTCACATTCTTTGCAGCTTCTTCAAATATAGTAACCAAGCTGTCGACTCTTTTAGTAAGGTTTGTAACGCTAACAACAAGATCAGTCATCTTCTTTTGGAGCATAACATCATTTCTAAGAAGTTGTTTAATAACATCATCGTCTGTCATCTTTTTTCAATAAATTCTAAGAACCTTGTTTCTTATAAATGTTTTGGTAATTAAGCTGGTGTTTCATCATTAAGAGTCAATACATATTGAAAAGAGTTAGAATTTAATTTTCTATATGGCAATGAATAAATTGCTCTGTAAGAATCCTTGTTGTTAAGTAATCCTAGGTAGATTATAGCATCTCCATGTGGGAGAACTCTTATGCCAAGACAGGGTATAGGATTAAAATTTTTGAATATAATATCTGTAGCATCTATCCTAGTTTTTTTATCATCTGAAGTAACAAAATTAATCAAATGTTGGCTTAGAGCTTCAAGATCTGTATTATCATCCCTTAAAATATCCTTATGGAAAGTATCAGAAATATCATCTATAAACTCTTTTAATGCATCTGCCATTTCACTCATACTTGTTATAATGAGTAAATGTTTATAAATTTAATCATATCCTTCAGGCATATCTGGCATCTTGTGCTTTCCGCCATTTCCGCCAGCAGATGCTATTACATCATCAATCCTTAGTATCATCTCAGCTACTTCAGATGCAGACTTGATTGCCTGTGTCTTTATCTTCAAAGGCTCAATCACTCCATTCTTCCAGGCATCCATTACCTTTCCTGCATGTACGTCTATTCCTGCCCATTTCTTTCCAGCATCATGCTGAGCCTTTAACTCAGTCAAAAGATCAATAGGATCTAATCCTGCATTCTCTGCAAGAGTTCTAGGGATAACCTCAACAGAATCAGCAAAAGCCAATACAGCTAGTTGCTCTCTTCCAGACAGGCTTGTTGCAAATTGTCTTAATTCCTTAGCAACTTCAACTTCAACAGCTCCAGCACCTGCAACTATCTTGCCGATTTTTAATGCTGCAGCTACATCGCCTGTAGCGTCATTCATTGCCCTTTCAATCTCAGCGATAACATGCTCTGTCCCGCCTTTAATCAATATGGTAACTGCCTTTGGATTCTTGCATTCTTTAATATAAGTCAGCTCTTCATCTCCGACCTTTACCTCTTCAA
>CAZSRE010000055.1:2462-4125 GCA_964609195.1 Candidatus Woesearchaeota archaeon
TGTAGCTCCGGTTGCTCTTGCTAATTTCTCCATGTCGCTTTTCTTGATTCTTCTTGCAGCAAATATTCCTTTCTTAGCAAGATAATGCTGTGCAATATCATCAATGCCTTTCTGGCAGAATACTACACTAGCTCCAGATTTTACAATCTTATCTGCCATAGACTTTAATATCTTCTCTTCCTGCTCCACAAACATCTGCAGGTTCTTAGGATCAGTAATCTGTATCTTAGCTTCTGTCTCGCTGCTCTTTATCTCAACAGCAGCATCAAGCAATAGAATCTTGGCATTCTTAATCAGTCTAGGCATAGAAGGATGAACTCTTTCCTTGTCAATTACTATTCCCTGTATCAACTCACTGTCTTCTATCCCTCCACCTACTTTCTTGTCTATTTTTATATTTCCTATGTCTATATTGTTTCCCTCAGCAATCTGCTTGACAGCTTTTACAGCAATATCAGATAGTTTTTCTTTCTGAGCTTCTGCTCCCTTTCCAGTCATTGCAGTCATAGCAATCTTAATAAGTAGTGCTTCGTCTTTAGCTGTTATAGGCTCGGCAATCTTATTCAGAACTTCTTGTGCCTTCTTGGCAGCTAATCTGTATCCCTTTGCAATAACAGTAGGGTGTACATTCTGTTCAAGTAACTTCTCAGCATTCTTCAAGAGCTCGCCTGCAAGAACAACAGCTGTAGTTGTTCCATCTCCAACTTCCTTTTCCTGTGTCTTGGCTACTTCAACAAGCATCTTTGCGGCAGGGTGCTCAATTTGCATCTCCTGTAGTATAGTTACGCCATCATTAGTTATGACAACATCTCCAAGGCTATCAACAAGCATCTTGTCCATCCCTTTAGGTCCAAGAGTGGTTCTTACAGTCTCTGCTACTAGTCTAGCAGCCATGATATTGTTTCTCTGGGCATCCTTGCCTATAGTCCTCTGAGTATCTTGTGATAGAATGAATATTGGTTGTCCTTGATTTGCCATTTTTCCCCCGAGTTAACTTAAGTCTTATTTAACCCCTTTAGAATAAGTAAAATCTTAGAAAAGTGATATATAAAGCTTGCGGTTATAAACTTTATGATGATTTAGAACTAATCCCTTAACTTACAGCTAGAGCGTAACCACAGCGATAGATTTTTAAGTTTATTCTATGATATCTAACATATGGTTGAGGTAATCAAAATTAAAGATGTTGATAAAAATACTGCATTTCCTACAGAATTAGTCGTAGCAAAATTAAGGGCAGTAAATAAATACTGTTCTTTATCATTGAATGATATTTGTGACAGGGATATTATAAGACTATCTAGTGATCTTGCTGATAGAATTGAAGGTGGCGTTACAATGAGCGCTAATGATTTTAAAAATCACCTTGAAGGAACCTTAAGGGAAAGGTATGACAAAGAAGGACAAACTTATGCTGAGGATGTATATTGTAATGTCATGAGGTTATATTTTATTGAATGTATAATGCCGGAAATTCTCCCCAATACTCTTGCATCTGAAGTAAGAAAAATCTATTGACTTAGGGGATAAAATTTAGGGAAGATGGTTGTTCTCGGCTAGGGTGCAGGCAGGTTAAACCTTATATATCTGATTAGATAGCTTCAACTCAACTTGAAGCTTAAACAAGGTTTATATATATTGTAATTCTACTATGCTTTCATGA
>CAZSRE010000056.1:0-3874 GCA_964609195.1 Candidatus Woesearchaeota archaeon
TTTAGTTAACTTAATAAGATAAGCATCTTAATCTTTTTCCAACTAATGTCTTAGGCTGAGTAATCCCTGTTAGCTCGTCAACTATCTTATCCCCATGCCTTTCTCTTAACACATCTACAGCAGCTGCTGATCTATAAAAATATTCAGGCTGAGATCCTAACAAAATGTAATGAATTTTTTTATCCCCATATTTTTTCTCAGATTCTCTATAAATAGATATCAACTCTTCATCAGCTAAGTTTGCTAGTCTATCTCTATATTGTGCCCTCTTCACAGCAGCTTCTAATTCTGGTGATGGTGGAACCGCAAACATTTTAATCAGTATATACTATAAAACTTAAAAATCTATCCTTTTTTGGGATAATACAGGTAGCCGATGCCTATTTTGCTCAATAGAGTAGCACATTCAGAAAATAGCTAATTCTTTCCCAATTCTCCTTTTGCTCAAGCTTTTAGAAAAAGCTTGTAAGAAAGCTGTTATAGGCTGTATATAGCATTTATAATGCAGTTATAGAAGGCTATATCAGTTTATTTAATCTATTCTTTACAATATCTCTCATAATATTGCATTATCTCAGCTGTCTTCCCTGGATTAAGTGAATAATGGATCTCTCCTGTCTTCTTTACAGGCATTAACCATTGATTTCTTACCAACTCCTTTAATGCTTGTTTAGTAACCTTCTCTCCTCTTAAATGGGTAGGCAATCCTTTGACAATATTTTCTGTATGAGAGCCACCCCATTTTCTCCATTTTATTAGCTTGATTAATATTCTCTTTTTAATGTCTTCTACACTATATACCACTAGCAAAATATAGCATTATTAGAATATAAACATTTGTGCACTTTCTAGCACAATAATGTACCAAAATAGTAACATTTAAATATTACTTATGTCATAGGGTTTGCATGAAAACTGAAGAGAAATCATTATTCATAGAATTTATGGGAGATTCTCCCACTATAAGAATCCTTGATTATTTATTAACAGAAAGAGATTTAGATTTCTCAATAACAGACATGGCAAAAAACTCGGCCATAGGAAGATCTACATTATATAGAATATGGCAGGATTTAATAAAAAACAAGATAATCATGCCAACAAGAGTAATTGGAAAGGCAAAGCTTTACAAGTTAAATAAGGATAACATTATTATTAGGAAACTAATAGACATAGACGATACATTAATACTAAATGATTTAAAAATGCGTGCTGAGAAGCAAAATATAAAGGTTACAGCATAAGTTAGAGATAGGCTAATTGCAGTAAATTTAACCTACACCTATTACACCTTGGCCTAGTTTATGTCAAGCATTCTTTATACCTGTCAGGATGATGTGACATATGATCTTTCCATTCTTCATCTGTATAGCCTGGAGGTGTAGCACATTTATCCTGCTGTTCTGCTGAAATAAATTTATTGTAGTCTTCTTCAGTGTAATCTTTTTTAAACATGCTGGTTATGCTGAAGACAAGAACAATAAATATTACAGCCAATATTATGTATAAAGCGAATTTCTCATTTCTCATTTTCTGACCTCCAACTTTCTTTTAATCATAAAGTATATGCTAACTGCTATTATGCCAAATCCAATAACTAAAAAATATTTTCTGAAGGGTGCAAGGCTGTCAAACGGAATGCCTGTTATTAGGGCTCCAGAATTAAATATCAGCAGATTCTTTGGCATGCAATCCTTATGTCTTGTGTATAGCAATAATGCTATGCCGAACAAAGCCAAGCCAATTGTCCATAATGGAAGTGCCAGTTTCTGCAGGAATAATAAAGGCATGCCTGTCAATGATATTCCTACCAAGCTTAGCACAGCAATCACTCCTAGGCATATTGAATGGCAGACTTGGTAGCTGCTAAAGGCTCCGGAAACTCCTGAGACGCTGCTCAGGTAGCTCAGGTAACCTTTTTTCTTACTGCCATGGCTGCTAACTGCATGAAGTTTATTCTTCTCACTATCTGGTGTATTGCAGCAATCCATTCCCATATTTCCTTTTGCAAGTTTATTCTTCTTACTATTTGATGTGTTACAGCAATCCATTTTATCCTTCCTCTAAAGTTTTTTGTATATGGCCATAAACAAATAGCCAAATATCCAGCCTATGATCAGCCAAAGCACAAATCCAATTACTGCGCTGCCAAAAGTTATATTTGCAGTCCCTGTATTGCCTAGGCTAAGATGCATTAATGTGCCTGCGCCAAAAAGATATGTTGCTGGCCATACTAATGCTATTACAAGGCAGATAAGATATGCTATGCCTATTGTAATTGCGGCTGATACACCTGCTTTATTTTTTTCATCCATTAACAACAACCACCTTTTCCTTTTTTCTTTTTTCTAAATATAGTTATACTATTTACATTGTTCATTTTAACAACCACCCACCATTGCTAACTGACTAGGTGCTGAACTTACTGCTCGTACTGCTTGCCCTTGAAGTCTAGCAGGAATTGTCCCATGCATTTCATAATTCATCTTTTCATCAACTGTCCAGCCAATTGTATCCAGGTTTCCAGAACTTCCAGCAACTGCATTTCCAGTTACTCCACTCTTTATACCGCTGATTTGAACTGCCTGCACTACTGATACTAACACTAGCACTACAAGTGCAACCACGATTACTGTATTTTTTTCCATAATAAAACCTCCTTGCATTTTGATATTAGATGCAAGAATGAAACAGCTTAATTATGTAGTGATGAAACTAGTTTCTGCAGAATACTTACTTTAAAACCACTATATTGGTCATTCCACGTCTTTTTTTATCAATAATCTGCTTGACAATCATCTTGTCTAGCAGTCTTGTCATCTGCACCTTTGAGAATCCTGTCTCTTTTATTATATCGCTTTGGTACATGCTTCCTTCATGGGATTTTAACAGATCATAAATCTTCTTCTCATTCTCATCAAGCTTAGACAGGTCTATTTCTTTGAATTCCTGCTGATGATTAATGATTGGCTGCTGCTCTATCACTTTTTCAATTATCTTAGTAGGCATGAATATCAGATAAACACCGCTGCCAAGTATCAAGAATGCTATGCCAAATGACGCTGTAAGAAGCCAGGAAGTGTTTGTATTATGGGCTGGGCATTCTTCCATGTCAAACTGAGGATTTGCACTGACAATTTCGCAAAGATATGCGCCTTCCTTGTCTATATTCAGCTTAACAAATATAAGGATGAATATAAGGATGATTGAAAATCCTACTAATAATGAGCCTATGGTTTTCTGGTTGTTTGTATTAAGGCCGGGTATTTTCATGTTTTTTTCCGTTTATTGGATTTCCAATATATATTTAAATATATGCTTTGGTATAATCATGCTACCAGTTTCTGCAGCATTCTATTAGCCTTTTAGTCAGCATATTAACCTTATTATTGTTCCTATATGCAAATGCAAGAACAAATGCCAGCCAGAGTATTGAGAGGAATATTATAGGGTTAATGATCTCTTGCTGGGGTTCCAAGATATAATAAGCCAGTAATGTCAATGTAAGAAGGAAGGGAAGGCGAAATATTTTGTATTGTTCTTTTGCTTTTTTCTCGGTTAGATAAAATACACCGAGTATAGACTGGCCCATGAGCAAGGCGATTATTGTCTTGTCATTAAAATAGCCTAGTTTCAACAAGACAAGCAAAGCTAGCCAGCTTATGCTTATTGCAGCGCATATAACGCAAAAGTTTTCCTTTAATCTATTGCTTAACATATTCTTGGCTATAAGAAACAAAAAGAAAAGAAAAGTTATGCCAAGAAGTATTTGCAGCAGTGTCATTTTATAGATAGCTGGATTATTGTCCCTAGCATTATTAGAAGAGTCAATGTTAATATAGTGCCTTGATACGGAAGCATCCTGCCATTCCTT
>CAZSRE010000057.1:0-3715 GCA_964609195.1 Candidatus Woesearchaeota archaeon
CAGGAGACAATACCAATAATAATAACATCTAGGAGAGTAAGGCAGGGCATAAGGGAGATACTTGATAGCAATGTGCTTATAAGAAGAATCGATAAAAAATATCTTTTTGGCTTTGATTATTATGAGCAGCTAGGCTTGTATCTGCCTTATTCTGACATAGAAAAGACATTAATTGACATGGTTTATTTTAAAGAAGAGATCTCTGGAGAAGCTATCCATAATATTGCAAATAAGATAGATAAAAAAAGGCTTGATTCATACCTGAAGGCTTATCCGAGTAGGGTAAGGACAAGAGTGATGAAATATTTAAAATAAGCCTTCGGTCTATAGAAAAATATTTAAACAGGTGTTCATTAAAATAAACATATGTTCAAAGAATTTGATATGTTAAAGCTATTTTTTGAAGAGCCGAATAGAGAGTTTAGTGTTAGAGAGGTAGCCAGACTGGTTAAGGTATCGCCAGCAACTGCAAGCAAGCAACTAAATGAACTAGTTGAAAAGGATATTTTAAAGGAAAGAAAAGAGAGAATTTTTAACCTTTTTAAAGCAAATCTAGAAAGTTATAATTACAAAGATTTAAAGGTTTATTATAGCATAAGAAGATTAAGAGAGTCAGGATTAATAGATGCTATAAATAAACGCTTCCTTAAGCCAACAATAGTGTTATTTGGATCAATATCTAATGGTTTAGATACAGAAACAAGCGATATCGACATAGCAATAATAAGTGAATTTCATGATTTAGAATTTCCAGAAATAAAAGAGTTTGAGAAGAGATTAAATAGAAGAATACAAATATTTAGCTTTCATGATAAAATGGATATAAAGAACGAGCATCTTACAAATAATATCCTAAACGGTATAGTCTTGCAAGGCAGTATAAAATGGATCTAGCTGAATGTTTTAGAAAGGGACTAGTCAAAAAGACAGAGATAAATAGAGAATTGAGTGAACTACCCTTACCTAACATTCTGTTGAGGTTAGGGCTTCTTGCTTCATAGAGTTTCCTTGCTCTGACAGAGTATTGGGAATTCTCTCCACACAGGACAATTCCTGCCCTGATAATTTAAGTATGTTTATCGCTGAATTGTAATCTCTGTCTATGACAAAGCCACAGTCATCACATTCGTAAGTTCTCTTATGCAAAGGCATATCCCGTATATGTTCGCATCGGGAACAGGTCTTGCTTGTGTTTCTTGGATTTACCTTAACTATCTGACAACCAGCACTCTCAGCCTTGAAGTCCAGTAGTTGAGCAAATTTACCCCAAGAAGCATCCATCATATTTTTAGCATTGAAATATTTTGATTGAGACATCTGCCTTATATCCAAATCTTCCATAACAATTATCTTGCATTCCCTTACTAATTTAGTTGTAATCTTGTGCAAAAAATCTGTTCTTTGGTTTGTAATTTTTATATGAAGTTTCTGCAATCTTATCCTTGCCTTTTTTCTGTTACTGCTTCCTTTCTTTTTCTTGGATAAATCCTTTTGCAGATGCTTTAACTTCTGCAAATTCTGCTCTAATATCTTGGGGTTTTCTATCTTGTTTCCTTCGCTGTCAACAAGATAATTATTTATTCCCAAGTCAATTCCCATAATCTTATCTCCACAAATTAACTGTTTTTTCTCATCGGTGATTATAATTGCATACCATTTGTCAATTTCTTTCTTAATCTGAATTTGTTTTATGTTTTCATTCACTTCTCTGTGAACTTTTATTCTTATGTCTCCTATTTTTGAAAGATGCAATTTATTATCTTCCAGAGAAAATCCGCTTTGATTATAAGTTATCGTCTTGAACCAGCCTTTTCCCTTGAATCTCAATCTTCCAACTTTCTTGTGATTTCCCTTCAAAACTCTTAATGCTGAAAGATTGGAAAATAATCTGTAACATTCGTATTGGAGTGTTTTGGAATAAACTTCTTTGAATCTTGGCTCACAGATTTTCAAGTCTGGAAGAATTGATTGTATCATATTTCTATCTATAACAACTTGGTTTTGTAATTCTCCAAGCCTCATATTATATGCCTGCCTGCAGGTATCCAAAGCAAACTCTAATTTTTCTTCCTGCTCCCTGCTTGGATACAATCTAAATTTATTTGCTAGCATTTTTTGGTTCTCCTTGGCTTTCTACATATTTTTTCCTTTATATATTCTGTGTTTGATTACTCTTATTCATCTATAACCTAATGAGATTTAGGATATGGACTTCTTGGAGATTAAGTTAAATCTCTTATAGAAATGTCTAAAATAAAGGAGAGTGCAGTAAAAACTGCAAAAGTAGACAGGATAAATATATCTGCATATGTTTCTCTTGCTTATGATTCTCTAAGAGAAATATTGGAAGCTCTTTGCATTTTTAAGGGATATAAGGTATTATCACATATCTGTATTGGAGAACTTTTGAAAGATATTTTCAAAGATTTTGATTACGAGCAATTTGATAGGTTAAGATGGATAAGAAACAGCATTAATTATTATGGTGAGAAAATAGATTTTGAGCAAGGAAAACTAATAATTGGAAAGATATTTAGCTTGAAAAAGAACATTCTAGATAGATATCTAAATAATGTATAGCAATTATTAAGTACGGATTTAGTTTTAAGGTTTTATTCTTTTTTCCTTGCAACAAAATAAGTAACTATTAACCCTAGAACTACTATTGCTATTATTATACTCCATCCAAGAGCCTTATTACCAGATGTTTCCCTTACAGCTTCTCCTGTTATCCCTTCCAATCCTGTTCCTTCTGGAATGGCTTCTTGTGCTGGCAAGACTGTTGTTTCTACTGCTAAAGGCAGGCCAGATTCAATTGAAGCAAATGTCAGGACTCCAGTCAATCTCTTGAATGTAATTGTTGCCTTGCTTGGTGTTAGTCTTTCCAATAGCAATTCTATATCATTGCTTCCATCAGCATCCAGATCATATTGCTCTGGCTCATTTAACAATAGCCTTGAGTATATAGGCGTGGACATGATTGTTATCTCTACATAATTTTTATATATGTTGTCTAATCTTACTGAATGAGGCTGGTTGTTGTGGAAGAAGAATAACCTGTCTGCTTTTCTCAGATCATTTGTCTCTTCATTTCCTGGGATGTTATGATCTCTGCTGCTTCCGCCTCCGCTACTTGAAGGAGGAGATGCTGGAGTTAGAATATTGAATGTTTCAGTTGCTGCTGATGTAGTGAAGGTTGAATAATCTACGCTAGCTGTATATTCACCTGCTTGTAAGTTTGCAGGTGTCTGCCATTCTATATTATAAATAACTTTGCCTAGTGAGCTGCCGTACCCATAGCCGTAGCCATATCCGTAACCGTACCCATAGCCATAACCAAAATTATTGCCATTGACAAAGGTTCTTTTTATTGTAATTGTACCGTCATTGTTGCCTAGAGGATCTGGAGACGATGCTCCCTTCTGTCTAGTGCAAGAATAGCCACCATCGTTTTCTACGATGCAAACATACTTATCTACTGCATTGCCTGTAACTTTGTCTCTTTGTATTGTAAGGGTTATAGGGTCTAATGGAAGCAAATCATTGTCTTTTACATCAACTGTAACATTGAATGTTAATGTATCCCCCTTATGTGTATCTGGAATGTCTGAAATATCAAATGATATAGCCTTTGCCGGACCTGCGAATATTAAAATAGAAATGATTATTAGAGTGAATAAACTTGCAAAAATTCTCTCTTTACCTATCTTGTTGA
>CAZSRE010000058.1:0-3656 GCA_964609195.1 Candidatus Woesearchaeota archaeon
CCAGAGCCTAAACAATACAAGCCAAAAACTGTTTATGGAATAGACCTTGGATTAAGGAATCCTGTTACTCTAGTAGATATAAAAACCAGAGAGACTAGCTTTTTGGCTAAAGATATTAAGCAAGTAAAGGGAAAATACTTTTATCTGAGAAAAAAACTTGGAAAGAACAAGAATCTCAAGCTTATTAAGAGACTAAAGGATAAAGAGAGAAACAAGGTTAATAGCATTTTGCATAAAGTATCTAAGCAGATTGTTAGTAAAGCTTGCAAAGATAAGGCTGTCATCGTTATTGGCAAATTGAGGAATCTAAAGAAAGATAAAGGTAGGAAGTTTAACAGGAAGATAAGCAGTTTTTCTTACTATAAGCTTGTTAATTACATAAGCTATAAGGCTAAACAAAGTGGAGTTTCTCTGTACTTGGTTAATGAGGCGTATACATCTAAAACCTGTAGTGTCTGTGGCACTATAGGCATTAGGAAGAAGAACTGGTTTGAGTGTAGTAACTGTAGCTATGCAGATAATGCAGACAGGAATGCCGCATTCAATATAGCTAAACGGGGTCTAGGCTATATGTCTAGATCAGGGGTAAAAGCTTTTGCCCATAAGCCGCTCGTACAAACCTTTAGAAAAGAGTTGGCGGAAAATTCTTTCGTTAACGTTTCTTCTCAAGAAAGGTTAAATGAAGAGGCAAGCACAATTAATGTGCAGAACTGTGTTTCTGCCTAGTTTATGTGCAAAGCTCCCAATATAATAGAAATTATTAAATAATAATGTAATAATATAAAAAGAAATGCAAATAAAAAAAGAGGCTAAAGTAAATCTTGCAGTCAAAACTCTATCAATCGTAATCATGCTTGCAGGATTTATTGTAATCCTGGGCTGGATATTTGACGTTTCAGCAATTAAGGATGTAATGTCCAATGCATCAGGTATGAGTCTAGCAACAGCCATTGCTTTTGTTTTTACAGGAGTAATTGTATATTATTTAAATGAGCATCAAAAAGGAAATATATTTACTGCATCAGTAATAATACCATTCTTCACTTCCATGATACTTATACTGCTGTTGTACTTCCTGCTATTGGATTTCACAGGTTTGCATCCTGTAGTTGATAGGCTATTTATTGGTCATAATGAAGAGATATTACATATTCCATCTCCTTTAACAGTGCTCAATTTCCTTCTGATATCTTTAGCAGCTATGATGTGCATTTTTAACAAGCCAAGGTATAAAAGATGGTTCAAAACAATAGGGATTGTGATTGTTTTAACAGGATTAACAGCAGTTCTTGGTTATATCTTTAACCAGCCAATTATGTATTACCTAATTGAAGGTAATGGTGGGATGGCGGTTCATACCGCATCATTATTCATAATAACAGGCATAAGCCTTTTTTTGCTGAGCAAATATTAAACTCTTAATGAGCAATTTGCTTAATTGTTCTTAGTATGACTAATGATCCCCTGCCGCTTACATAATTGTATAATATCCACATGGTTATTGACAATGTAATTATCATTAATGATATTTCAGCCCAAAAAACTATTTTATCTGGTTCATAAACTATTACTTGCCTATCCCCTTGCACAAATATCATCGAAATAAAGATTACAGCCATAACAAGGAAAAATCCAGTTATTCCAGCAAACCAGAGGAATATAAGCACTTTATTTTCATATGTCTGTAAGATAGCTTTTTTATTCATAGAAAAAATTATTATAGCCATTATAGATGAAATTATCAAAACAGATGAAACCCTATAAGCTAAAGGAGCATCTCCTCCTGCATTCTTTGCGAAGTTTCCTGTTAATGCTTCTCCACCATATAAAAGTCCTAAAAAAATAGCAACAAGAAAAGTGAGCATCAATAAGTTCTTATTTTCCATATTTTTAGTATATTTCATAAACTTATAAATCTTTACCCTATTTAGTAATAACCTCTCTTTCTATTCTTTTTTATCTCATTTATATGCGCTTTACGCGGGAAATGCTTCCTAGTCTGTTTATAATATATGTATATCAATCCAAGTATCGATGATATCAGTATTAATAGCCTGTTTTCAATAGGTTGCACAATATTATTTGTTATTGTCCTTCCAGCCAATGCAAACTGCCCTGTTGGCTCTATAGATGTAACAGGCAATTGAGCTATTGTTGTTGTAGCCTCTGTTGTCTCTGGCTGGATTGTAGTTGATAGGATAGATGTTGTTGGTTGCTGTATAGTTGTAGTCTCTCTTCTCCTATTATTAGATGTTTCTCCAACACTTGTTTCAGGCTCTACAGTTGTACTCGGTGTGCTTGTCGAAGTTGAGCTGCTTGTGCTTGAGGTTGAAGTCGAAGTGCTGCTTGTAGACGTTGAGCTGCTTGTTGTTGTAGAGCTTGTGGACGTGATAGTGCTAGTTGATGTTGAAGATGTGCTGGTGCTAGTTGATGTTGAAGATGTGCTGGTGCTGGTTATCGATGTAGATGTAGTTGATGTGCTTGTCGAAGTAGACGTTGTTGAAGTTGAGGTTGAAGACGAACTGGTACTTGTTGAAGTAGACGTTGTTGAAGTGGAAGTAGAAGTCGAACTGGTGCTTGTCGTAGTCGATATGGTTGAAGTGGATGTTGTGCTTGAACTGGTAGAAGATGATGTTGTTGATGTGCTGGTTGTAGTTGTTATGGTGTAAACAACCTCTAGTCTCATTGAATCTATAGAGAAGCCGATAGCTCCACTTTGGGCACTGTTCATCCTGCATCTTAGGTCAAGATTGTTTACCTCAGCTAATGTATCTACTCCATTTCTGAATAGATTGCAATAATATGTGGTCTGGGATGAGGCTGATACAGGACATAGCCAATTACTCCATCCTGAGCCTGAGTTATAGCTAAATGATAAATCTCCACCTTTTGGATTTACAAAATCAACTTCACAATAAGCAGTGACATTATTTATTGCACTTTGGATTATAGGCTGGTTCCATGCAGTGACATTAATATTATCCCCATTATTAGTAAGCCATCTAGCATCATTATTGCTAAGATCAACTGTGCCGTCTGTGCTGCCGCCATCTGGGCTTACTTGATCCACATATACATTATCTATTGCTGCTGTTGGAGTAAGATTTACTACATTAGCTCCAGGAGGAATAACAGCTAATCCAGTCAATCTTGGAGGAATAAAGTACATGGCAGTCAGCAACACAGCTATTGTAACAACCACTATCCCATATTCTGCCAGATGTGCTTTATTACGTATCATCTTTCTTAGCCTTCCTGACAATCAAATTACCTTTCTCATCAATCACAAATTCTAGAAGATCTCCCTCTTTCCAGCCCTTTGCAGCAACTAATGCTATTGGGATATTTACAAGATACTGTTTCCTGTTGAAAATCTGCAATTTTCTTTTGCTGCTTCTAATCGGCATTTTATTTTCCGTCAACGCTTTTCTAAAGGGTTGTTTTGATCAAGCTTTTTCTAAAAGCTTAGTATTAATACTAGTATTAATACTTATAAACATTGCTATAAAGATAAGCCACTAAAGAATGGTTACTGAATCATAACATTCATAACAATAGAATCAAGCGAGAATCCAATTCCTCCTTTATCATTATTCCTCATCTTGCATCTGACCTTAGCATTATTTATCTCAGCAGCTGTATCTAATCCATATTGT
>CAZSRE010000059.1:0-3621 GCA_964609195.1 Candidatus Woesearchaeota archaeon
GATATTTAGTCAGTCATTATACTTATCAACTAAAACAGCCATCTCGTTAAGAAACTCCTCTGCTCTTTTCCTGTACATCTGGATATCATTACCAGAGACCTCTAATAGTTCTCCATGACTGACAACATGGGCAAGTGCATATACTTCCTTATACCAGTCAACGAACTTTGATTTTAGCATTCCTTTTTTAACGAATGTAGCCTCTAACATGCTGCCTATATGCTCTGGACTTGGTGGAACCTCGCCAGCGGACATTAAGGCTGCATGACTGCTATCAACCATTGCCCAGTAAATTGCTTCTACACTTGCAAGTATGTTGAATTTGCTTCTTGACAGATGCATAGGAGCACGCTTTAATGCTGTGTATATGGCTTCTTTAGTAGGCCTTATCTTGCCCTTTGCCAATAATATTTTCAAAGGTGAGAAAAAGCCTCCGAAGTCTATCAATGAGATACCATATCGTAAAACATTTATGACTACAGGATCGCCTATCAAAATCTGGTTCCAGAAAGCAGATAATGTTACTGTATTAATATGCAACTTCTTGTTATAACTAGATGCAGATAATATCTTGCTCAGCTCTTCCCTATACCATGCTATCAATTCCTGATCCCATTTTATGGTGCAGTCATCCACTATTATTATTATGTCAATATCGCTTTTCTCTTTAGATGTTCCTTTTGCTGTAGAGCCAAATAGAACTATGGATTTTATTACCTCTCTTAAATGCTTATAGACACGAATAGCAAAATCATAAGCGATGTCATGTTCTTTGTCATGCCTAGATTCTGCCTTCTCTTTTCTTGCCTCTTTTTTCCTCACTTTTAATTCCTCTTTTTTTGTTTTTGCCTAAGCTTTCCGTCAACGCTTTTCCAAAGGGTTGCTAAAAGCTTTGTTTATTGCCCAGATGTTGCAAACCTTCCCCTATCTGAACCGGCGCCTCTCTGGCCGCCTAGCTCTGGAGGAAGATTTGAGAATCCTGCACCATATAATTCTCTGAAATGAATTTCTGGAAGTATGTCACCGTAACCAAGGCTGTATGGTCCTTGAGTCTCCCATATGTTTTTCCAGCTTGGCTCTGCCCTATATGTGTATAATGGAGAGTCAAAATATTCCAGAGCATAAGGATGCGGATTTTCATTAAACTGCGGGAACCAGCCTCCAGCTTCAACAATCAAGTTTCCTTTCTCGAATTTGAAACCTTTCTTCTTTAATTCCTCTATCTCCTGCTTTATTGGAGCGTTACCCATTCCAGGAGGAAGATGGCTGTCATTAAATCCAAAATTATCTGTAATATGCAATTGTTTAACGTATGGACCTATTTCTCTTGTCTCTGCAAGTATTTTCTTTTCATCATAGCCACCAGAGCGCATCATATTAATATGGCCTACGTCCCAGGTAACTCCTATCAGCTTTTCAGCTGTCTTCTTAGCAGACTCCTTGCTCATCCCTTCATTCTTAACAAGTTTATCTATAAATTTATCTCTTGATTTCTCTATTACATCTTTTAATTCTGATGCTGTCCCTAATGTCCTATTATACCAGTAATTCTCGATGGTAACTATAGGAGTATACTCTTTGTATTTCTTGTAAGAATCATATATTGCATTTGAAACAGTGTCGACTGTTTTTTCCTTGGCTAATTTGTTTGTTGGAATGAATTTTACCGGAGTAGGAACCTCGCTGCCTGGCTGGCCTACAGAGTTCAGTCTTGACTGCAATAAAGAATCTTGCTCTTCTATTCTTCTTTCATACTCTGATATAATCTTGCCTTTCTTCTCTATATCCTTGCTGTCTCTAAGAGCATACAGCCTGGATTCAAACTCTCTTTTTTCAGATTCTAGCTTGCTATAGTCATTTTCGATTTGTTTTAGGAAAGAATCAACTTTTGGTTTTTCTTCCTTAGGAAGATAGCTGAATCTGTGATACAAGTCATTTAAACTCGTATGAATGTGCTTGTCCAGTTCTGAAACATGTGAATTTAAGCTTTCTACCTGCTGTCTAAGTTCTTCGCGTTGTTTTTGCTCTTGCTTTGATAAAACATGATGCCTTTGTCCATATTCATATGGAAGCAGCTGTGTAGCTAGCCTTGCTTTTCTTTCTTCTACCATAGCTTTTTGCCTTTGATATTCAAATATCCTTAATCTATCCTGGTCCCATTGACCCTCATTAAGAGCATTAAGCCTGCGCTCTGGAGTATAGTAAACATCGCCTCCAGGATAGTGCTTTACCTCTGCTGGGATGGATTGATATTGGCCGGTTTCTAGGTCTACGATACCCATCCTTTCCATGATCTCTCCGCGATCAATATAAGGCTTGATTATTGCTCTCTCGCGTTCATTCATTTTAGATGCTTGCTGCTTAAGCTGTACAAGTTCTTCATCATTAAGCTTGCGCCAATGCTCTCCTTCAATATTTGTATTTATATGAAAGTTTATCGGAGTGTTGCCTTTCTCATCAAGGTCATGTGCCCTGTCTATAAAATAAGAAATCTTTCTTTCTGCATCTTTCCTGTTGAGCTCGCTCCATCTTCCCTGCTCGAATCCTGCAAGGTCTGAGATGCCACGCTCTATTGGGCCGTGAATGCTTGCTTTTGCTCCTGTTAATTTTGTTAATCTTCCAATCTCCTGGAAATGCTGCCTTGGAACCTGCTCAAACATATCGGCATATATTAATGCTAGATCTACGCCTGTAACTCCAGCATTTAGCCTGGCTGTTACCTCAGCTATCTGGTTAGGAGTCTGTATGCTTGTTGGAGCTGAAAAAGAGTAATGCGGTACAAAATATCTTGAGTCTAGAACGCCATTATATTCATCCATAAGGTCTTCTGCCATTTTACACTTTCTTTTTTTGGTATAGGTTGTTAAAACTCTTTGAATTTACAAGATCTGCTTCATATTTTATCAATGCTTCCTCTGTTATTCCTGGGAAGTTTGAGCGCAATGTACTACGCAACACATTTCTCTCCTCTACACTTGGCTCTCTATCTTGTGTTAATATGCCTTCTCTTATAAATTTATCTCTTATATCGAAGATTAAATCTGAACTTGTCAAGTATGTTGAAGATTGCTGCTGCATAGCTGGCTGCCTGTAAATATCATTTAGATTTGCACCATACATACTCTGTTGGGTTTCTTCTTCTCTCTGATTAAATCCAAGTGAGGATATTTTAGAGTCTAGGCTTCTTTGCTGTCTTATAACCTGTCTTCCTGATTGAACTTCTGGCTCAAAAGAAGACACAATTCTGGAAAGCTCTCTTTCTGAGATTGATATCTCTTCGGTATCTTCTAAGTTAAATTTCAATTTAGCAAGCTCTTCTATGATAAATTTCTTCTCTTCAGAATCTTTGGTTAATTTCAGAGTTTTCTCTAGAAAATCAAGTTTTTCCTTATTTTTTTTCAGCTTTGCCAGCTTTTCCTTAATGTCTTTAACTGCCATATGTGATATATAGTCTGCATTATATATAAAGGTTTGTATGGTGTTTATAAGGCTTATAGCTATAATATAACCGGCTTATGTCCAGGACATCATTCCATGAGTCTTCTTGTAGACATCATAGATTACAAAGGCCTTGGCCTTAGCCTCTCCCTCTGCTTTTTTCCTCATCTGGCTTAATGTATA
>CAZSRE010000060.1:0-3605 GCA_964609195.1 Candidatus Woesearchaeota archaeon
TTCATCTGCATTTGAAGTATTGTGGAATCCACAGAAGTTTGTTGAGCCAGGAGGTCTATTTTCATTTGAGGATAAACAGGTGGAGGTAGAGCAATACGGAGTTACAATATCTGAGTTTAGACCTGATGGGTTCTTTGAGGTTAATGAGCCTGTAAGCGCTACAGCTAAAGTTAACATAAAAGCTCCTCCAGATTATGATATTGAGGTTGATTTTGCAAAGGCATGCTCTATGGATAATTATGATGGAAGAGTAGATGTTTCTGGACCATTTAACCAAGATAAAAAAGTAAAAGTAGATAGCGGAAATGAGAGGACTGTAGGAATAACATGCGAGTTTCTAGATGGTGTAAAAAATGTGGAGAAAGAGGTTGAGAGCAGGGTTATTAATTTCAGGCCAATATATGAGATGCATCAGGATGTCATGTGGAGGGTATTTTCAAAGGATACAAATGAGGGAGAGAAACAGAGGGTTAGTCAGGCAATAAGCAAAGGACCAATGGTGATATCTTTGTTCTCTTTGGATGGGCAGCCATTCTATACTGGAATTAATTATAGGATGAGCCTAGGATTAAAGAACAACAAGGAGATTTGGGGCGGAGGGCTTGATATTATTAAAAAAATAGAGCTAAACCTGCCTGATAACATAAGATTGGAGCTTGGACAATTTTGCGCATTTGAAGAATCTGGGAATAGCGAAGGATATGTTAATTATGCTATAAAATCAAAGGAAATAGAACAGGCAAATTATGATTGCAATGCATTAGACTTCTTACTTGCAAGACACATAACCAGAGATGATTGCATAGCTAATTATAAGGAAAACTTACAATATAGTTGCAGATTTAAATATAACTCTGCTGAGAGTGTGCTAGCAGAGCAGCAGTTTAGGGCTACAGTCATCTATACCTATAGGGGAGAGACTAGAACTGTTCTTACATTGAGTAAAAGCCCATAGAAAATCTTTTAAACATGGGACAGTAAATGGTAATTATGAAAAAAGGATTTGTGATAGCTTTAATTCTTTCAATAGCTTTCTTAAGCGGGTGTGCTAGTCTTACTGGGATATTTGGCGGAAAGAATACTGCTGTGTATGGGAAGGGAGTTAGTATAAGGTTTCTTCCTGCGAACCCTCCGACAAGCAGAATTTTGGAAGGACAGGAATTTAAGGTATTTGTAGAGTTGAGCAATTCTGGATTAACGGCTGTTAGCGGCCAGTTATGTATCTCTGATGACAAGTATTCTACTTATGGCGGGATAGAGGAACCAAAAGTATGCGAGCAGTTCAGCCTTGCTGGAGCAGATGAAAATGACGAGGCAAGCCCCAGTTCAAGTAAGTTTTATTTCCCTTCTTTCGATGGATCTGGATATGTTTATAGAGGTATTGAGGGGAAAAATCTAGCTACAACAATAACTGCAGAAGTGTTGTATAATAATTATAGGACTATTGCCAGCCCATCTATTCGATTGTGCACTGATTCTAAAGAATGCAGCTTTGATGAGACTATTTCAGGATTGTCTTTAGGTGGAGATGCAGTAAGAGGACCTGTAACTGTTACAAGCATACATAAAACAATAACGCCTGCTGGAAGAAGTGTTGGTGTAGTTTTAGAGATTAATGTAGAGAATGTTGGTGGGGGAAAGATACCTAGCTTAACTCCAAATGATGATAGACAGAAAGCAGGGTTTGAAATAAACTATGAAGGCTCGGGAATAGACTTTGACTGCAGACCTTTGAGTGGTGGATTAATAATATTGAATAATGGCAAGGCAACAATAAGGTGCCAGAGCAGGAATAATGTAGAACTGGAGACCGGAGTACAGGAAAATCCAATAGAACTAGCTTTAACTTACGACTATCTAACGAAGGCAGATATAAAAGAGATACCACTTGAAGATACAGATTAATAGAAAACTTTAAGTATATACTTTATTTAACAAAGGTAGATCATGATAACTAAAAAAAGAGGAATATATGTATTACTTGCGTTGGTTATTATATTTATATCTGGATGTAAGGGTCAGGATACAGATACTATATCCGGCAGTTTTGTCGGTGGAGATAATGGATTGGAATTAGTTTTTATTACTGATGAGCCACCTACCAGGGTATTGGATAATAATGCTGAGCAATTCTTCATTACAGTCAGCATGAAAAACAAAGGAGAGTTTACTATTGAACCAGGAAAGGCAATAGTAACATTAAGCGGTATTAGCAAGGATCAATTCCAGCTAGATTCTCTATCTAAAAAAAATGAAAATCAGCTTCCTGGAGTCGTAAAGGAGAGAACTTCTTCACTTGAAGGCGGGCAGGATGAAGTAAGCTTTAATGCCAAATTCAAGCAAGACCTTAACCAAGATTTCATGCCTACTATCACTGCAAACATTTGCTATGCTTATGGCAGCAGGGCCTTAAGCAATGTATGTTTGAGAAGAGACGTGGTCAGGAGAGAGCAGGAAGGAGAATGTGTAGTTGATGAGGATAAGAAAGCAGAGAACTCTGGATCTCCAATACATGTTGTTTCATTTAAAGAAAGGAAAGCTGGACCAAATGAAATTAAAATAATATTTGACTTACAGAATGTTGGGAGCGGGAAGCCGTTCAGCAGGACCGCATTCTCTTCAGGAATATGTGGAGAAGACCCAACCAAGGAAGACTTTGTAAATGTAGAGGTAAGACCTATAAGCAATGTGAATGTAAGATGCGACAAGTTTGCAGGTACAGGAAGTGGAGTAGTAAGGCTAAATTCTGAAGGAAAGGCTACTGTAAGCTGTGATGTGTCTACATCGGCTTTACAAGATACTGCATTTGAAGAGCCATTGAACATCAATCTTGATTATATTTATAAGGAGAGGATAAGCAAACAGGTAACTGTAGAGAATTCTTTTTGATTCTTTACAAGTTTTTTTCTAGATAATATACTGCTGATGTTATCCAAAAACTTTGATAAACTATCCAGCCCAACATTCTAGTTATTGTATTGTTATCATCTGCAATATTAGGTCTTCCTTTTGATGAATCATATAAGACTTGGAAAACTCCATACATTGGCAACCATTCTCTTGAACTGTACCTGACAGTATTGTTTATTTTCTCTTCTAAATTATTCATAAATATAAGAGATAGGAAATATTATTAAACCTTTTGCTATTTGATTAACTTTTTATATCTATTGGTTATTTAGATAATTATGAAAATAATAGCTGACTTGCACATACATGGGCCATATGCACAGGCTTGCAGTAGGAATACTACTCTTGCCAAGTTAGAAGAAAATGCAAGGATTAAAGGACTTAGCATATTGGGTACAGGCGATAGTCTACATCCAAAATGGTTTCAAAATATAACAACAGAACTTACCGAGGATGAAAATGGTATTTTATGGAGCAAAAATAGATTTCCGTTTATTTGGCAGACAGAGATATGTTTAATGTATACACATAATGGGAAGGGAAGGAGAGTACATTATGTTATATTGATGCCGAATAAAGATGTGGTTGTACAGGTTATAGAATCTTTTTTAAAAAAAGGTAGGCTAGACTATGACGGTAGACCAATATTTGGTATGAGTAGTATAGATCTTGTAGAAATGATGAGATCTATATCT
>CAZSRE010000061.1:0-3323 GCA_964609195.1 Candidatus Woesearchaeota archaeon
AGAAGTATTCAGGCCAGGCCTAATCAAAATAGCATTTTCAGGTGGTGGATGCCTATTGTTGCATAAGGATGTGTTAAAGAAGATAAAATTCAGGTATGATCCAAGCATAGATGCGTGGGATGATCGTTGGCTTGGCTATGATCTCTATGAGAATGGATATGAGCTATACCTAGACAACACTATAAAATGCCAGCATCTCTATCTAAAACGTCCATTTTCATGGGAAGAGATAAAGAAGCTCGGTCTTAATTAAAAACATTTATATAAGCTGTTCCTAGTCTTTTTTCGCAAGCCTTTTTCTAAAAGGCTTTGCCGAAGTCGCCTAACCTGGTATGGCTCCAGTCTTGAATAGCTTTCTTAAAAAGAAAGTTAGCAAAGAATAAAGCAAACTGGTGTCCTTGCGGACGTGTAGGTTCAAATCCTACCTTCGGCGTAAATTTAACCAAAAAATGATGCCTAGAATTTTAATAGGAGCACCAGTATGCGATGCTTATAGCTATTGCTTAGAAGAATTTTTAGCCGGAATAAAAGCAATAAACTATCATAATTATGATATTTTACTAGTGGATAATTCTAAAACAGAAGACTTTTACAATAAGTTAAAAGGTCTTAATCTTAACGTCGCTAGAATACCCTATAAAGAATCAGCAAGAGACAGGATGGTCGACAGCAGGAACATCCTTAGGCAATATGTTTTAGACAAGAATTATGATTATCTGCTTAGTCTAGATGCTGATATAGTCCTAAATGAAGACATATTAAAGAATCTTTTATTGCACAAAAAAGACATAATCTCAGCAGTATACTTCAGGGAGCTTACAAATAAAGAAGGGCAAACAAAGATATTCCCTCTTATTCTAGAATCAGATCCTGACAATCCAGATATTATCCGCCCTGTTAAAGATCTCTCAACCAGAAGGCTGGTAAAGATAGCAATGTGCGGCCTAGGATGTGTATTGGTAAGCAGAAAAGTATTGGAAAGCATTAATTTTAGATACTTAAAAGGTTTTGATGATGAGGCATTTTGTATAGATGCGAAAGAAAAAGGCTTTGAGATATACGCTGACACAGGTTTGATATGCAAGCACTTATTTCTTAGAAGGCCATGGCAATGGAAAGATTACGAGATAACTAAGGCCTAGTTTCCTTTCTTTACAAAGAAAAAGTATCCAGCAACACCCACAACAAGTATTCCAAGTATTATGAGTATGCCTATGGTTCTAGAGCTTACCCCACTAGTATTTACTGCATTTCCAGTTACTTTTCCTACTGAATCTGATTTTGTATTGCTATCTTCTAAGTTTGCTTCTACAATGTTTGTTTGCTTTACATCATCTCTAACTTCTTTAAAGCTTAATGTTGCCTTATCATTATCTATTTTGTTTAATATAACCATAAGATCATTATCATTGTCTCTGTCTATATCAACCTGAGTACTGGCTAACTTCTTTACAGGGAAAGTTCCCCAAACCTTGCCATCAGTCAATACTAGCTTCATGTTTACACTATCTTCACCAATGCTGTCTAGGATAAGAATGCCTTTAAATGGCAGGAACTCAGCACCTTCTTTAGCGCTCAAGGATAAGGTCTTTTCTTCTAACTGGCTGAAGTCAACAGGATAGATGTTGCCAGCATTAGCCACATTAATAATTAGGAGCATTAATGCCAGGATATATGCAATCTTTTTCATTAGACTTTTTATCTTGTTCTAGAATATAAAAGCTTTACTGTAATACAAAATAACCCTTTTAAGAAAAGCGTTAACGGAAAAATAAACTAAAAATTAAAAGAAATATAAGAAAAAGAAAGTTTTCGCCAGCCTTTTCTTTCCGAGGTTTCTTTTTAAGAAAGCTCTAAAAGGCTTATTTCTTCTTTCTTCTTGCAACCACTAGGTAGATTATTACTCCTACAACCACGATAAGTACGATTATCCATATTCCAGTCATACTTCTGCCGCTTGTTGTTGGCCCAGTTCCAGCGCTTACAGTTGTTGCTGTGCCGCCAGATTCTTCTCTAGCTACCTGAGCTGCTCCTGTTAGCTTCTTGAAGGCTACGTTTGCTTTTCCTTGAACAACACTAACTAAGCTTACTGCAAAGTCATCTACACCGTCATCATTTACGTCTACATTCTTTGTATCCCCAACATTGAGATTTAATGTCTTTGGTGTTGAAGTTATTACTAGAGTTACAGATGTGGCAGTTACTTTCTGGAAATTGACAGTATGTTCTGTCTTTCCATCAAAGCTTACAGTCAATATCCTTCCTTCAGGTTCAACTATGTTCTTAGTATCAACCTTTGAAAAGTCTACATTGAAAGGCTTTACATAAGCTGCAGTGCCTGGAACTTCTCCTTCATCCTCTGCCTGTAGCCTGAACTTGAATGTTGCTGATTTTGTAGTATTCGCTGCTATATCCGATGCATCACAATACGTTTCATAAACTCCAGATTTCTTTGTGTTGGTGTATGTGAATTTCTTAGCATCAGTTGCACTGCTTCTACCAGCAATAGTAAATACACTCGAACTAGGCTCTTTTACATAGAAGCTTGCCTGCACAAGATTCTCATCATCTGAATCGCATGTAAACGTCAGTGTCTCTAGCAGCTCGCTAGTCCAGACTCCCGCAATCTGGAATAATCCAGACTTGCTTGAGTCCTTGGCATTTGGATCGCTGTCTTCAAAGAACACTCCATGTGTTGCAGGGAATGTTGGTGTCTTGTTGTCAAAGTAGAATGTCCAGTTTGTGCCTGCTACAGCATAGTTTGGTACTGTAGCATTATCAAAGCAAACTGCTCCCCATTTATACACGTTGTTAGGCAAATCAGGGTCAAAACGCATAGACGCATTCCAGAATCCAAGTACTCCGCTATTATTTATGAATCCTCTTCCAGCAGATACTGTATTCAATCCAGTCTTGTTAGCTGCAAATGTTACTCTGGAACCCAAACTAGCCTGAGTCCACAATGTACAATTTCTTACATTTATGTCGCTAACCTTAGCTACAAAAGTAGCATTTATCCCTACACCATTCTGGCCGAACCTATTATTGTTTAAGAAAACAAAACCATTTGTTAAGGGCTTGTCTGAAACCCCTGTTAAGGTTACTGTTGGATTTGTTGTATCAACTCTCACTAGAGATAGACTAGTAGCAGATCTATTCACATCAGTCCCATTTTTAAATGAATATTGGGCTATTAGCCTGTAGAGTGTATTAGTAGTTGGGAATGTCCATTGAACTACAAATGAGGCTCCTCCAGATGCTGTAGCATTACACACATTATTTGTACATGTAGTATTTCCAGTAACACTGGCTAATGTACCTTT
>CAZSRE010000062.1:0-2727 GCA_964609195.1 Candidatus Woesearchaeota archaeon
TCTATGCTAATCAACAGCCTGTCCCTCTTTTTCATATATTAATTAATAACTTAGTGATATAAAAACTTTGTTGCTTAAACCTTCTTAACCTCTACATCATCTATCCAGTAGGTTATCATGTCATTATAGGGACCATCAAAACCAAAGTAAAGGGCCTTAAGTCCTTTGTCGGTAGTACAGGTATTGGAATACTGAGTCCACTCAGCATAGCTTGCCACCATAGATATAGATGGGCTGCATACCCCACCTAGTGGGTTATCGTTTGCATCCCTAAATACAGGACGGATCTTGGCAGCAGAATTGGTGGCTTTTGCCCAAAAGGTGATAATATATGTGGATGTTGTTGCTGAAAGTGTAAATGCGAGGTAATGGTTAAAAGTGGCACAATCTCCGCAACCATTGGAAATAACTTTGAATGAATTAGAACCAGAATGAGAAGTAGTTGAGTCTATAGATCCTGTTGTAGTCTCGCCACTATTGAACTGCCAATAAAATGGATTTGAGCCAGTTAAATATTCAAATTCACCATTGGCGGTGTAACCATTCTCTACTGCTGTTGAAATGCTGCCTCTTCTAGTATGGCTTATAGATGTGGCAGTGTATGTTACATCAATATCTTTCTTTAATTTTGAATTTGTTACAAAACCAGGATTGCAAGTTAATGCTATAGTCTCTTTCTCTCCGTCAGCTAATCCATTATCTGCCTGAGCTGAACCTGGGCATCCTGGTATTGAAATTATAAATGGATTTAGATTCTGGCCAAGCCCATTGTAAACCGTTAGAGTTACACCTACGTTGTTTGCATTTGAATCTGTACATGCTACGCCTGGAAATAAAGTGCAGGATTGTGGCAAGAATCTTGCTGGATTTAATACTCCAAAATAAGCTAGTGCCGCTATCGAAATTAGCACTGCTAGTATTGCCCAGCCATAGGTCATGAGGAACTCCATGGCTGCCTGTCCTCTTTTTGGCATAATATAAGAATATTATCAGTATATTTAAATCTTAAGGCTTATGACCTTAGAAACTCCTTCTTGCTGCATGGAAACTCCGTAAATGTGCTCTGCTTCTGTAATCACAGCATCATTATGGCTTATTACAATATACTGAGCTCCTTGCGAATATTTAGCTATCAATTTTGAAAGCATTTGCGAGTTTGTCTTGTCTAAAGATGCATCTACTTCATCCAGGAAGTAGAATGACGCTGGCTGGTACTCTTGGATAGCAAAAATGAATGCTAGTGCGGCAAGAGTCTTCTCTCCTCCAGATAGGCTGCGGATATCCAGCTTTTTATTTCCAGTTAGCTTGACTGTAATTTCCAGTCCAGCAGACAATGGATCTTCAGAGTTTTCCAGTTCTAAATATGCCTGGCCTTTCTTGGAGAGACTGCTGAATATGTTTGTGAAGTTCTTCTCTACCTCTTTGAATGTAGACATGAATATGTCTTTTTTCCTCTCTTCTATCTCATACATCATCTTCAGGACGTCTTCTTTCTCTATCTTAAGCTTTTCAGTTTTCTCGATAAGCCTTGAATGCTCTTTTTGCAGATCATCATATACTTCTATGGCACGCATGTTTACGGTGCCAAGGCTTTGCATAAGCTTTTCGAACTTCTTAGTCTCATCTTTTAATTCTTCTATAGAAATTCCTTTCCTGATCTTTCCATCCTGATATTGCTCGAACTCTTTTGCCAGGCCTTCAAGCTCTGCAACAAACTTGGCCCTATCCAAGGAGATATCATTAATCTTGTGTTCTATCTCTTTTATCCTTGATTCTTCTTTTGATATAGAAGCTTCTTTAACCTGTATATCTTCTGCCAGCTTATTCCTGCGAGTTGACAATTGACGGAAATCTGAGTAGAACTGCTTTTCTTTTGCTTCTTTTTCCTTCAATAATTGTTTTTGATTCTTTAACCTTGAGACAGTCTCTTCAAGCTCTTTTTCATGCTGGTTAATAATCTGCCTTATCTTTTCTTTCTCTGCCAAATATATAGAGGATGATTGCGTGTCCAGGTTCTTTGCCTCAGATTCATTCTTGATCAGCTCCTCTGTCATAGACTGCCTTTCTGATTCCAGTTTGTCCAAATTTGAAGATACATTTGCATCTTTAGATACAGATAGTTTTTCTTTCAATTTCTGCTTTTTAACCTTGAAATCTTCAAGCTCTTTATTATATTTCATAAGATCCCTGTCTATGGCCTTTAGATTATCATTAATCTTGGATATCTCTTCTAATATAGAAGACCTTTCCTTTTGTAGATTGTCTATATTTTCTATGTTTGACGAGCGCTCAATCTTTATTATATTGCCTTCTAATTCGTATTTTTTCTGCTTTACAGAAATCATGCTGTTTTCCATGTCTATCTTCTTCTGCTCTAACAAGTCTATTGTTGATTTTAGATGATCAGCTTCTTTTTCCTGGTTAGAGATGTTTAATTCTGTATCCTTTTCCTTAAATGAAGGGAGATTCTTTCTATAACCTCCGTGCATCGCTCCGGATGGCTCCAGCAAATCTCCCTCTATAGTTACCATCCTTGCCCTTCCAATGCCTATCTTTCTTGCAGATTCTATATTATCAACAACTATAGTTGAGCCGAAAACATAGGAAAATACATCCTGGAACTTCTTGTCAAACGAAACTAGGTCTATTGCCAGTCCATGAGTATTCTTGGAAAGCTCTTTTATCCCTGGCTGATCTATTCTTTGCTTTACCTTGTTTATCGGCAGG
>CAZSRE010000062.1:2737-3164 GCA_964609195.1 Candidatus Woesearchaeota archaeon
GCTGATGCATCTTGCTGCTGTCAAATCATCTTGAGTAACTATGTTGTTAACTCTCTGTCCTGCTGCCACTTCTAATGCAAGGGCATATTTGCTCTCTACTTTTCCAAGCTGGGAGACTGTCCCATATATCTTAGGATCTTTCAATGATAAGATTCTTTTTATGGCTGCATTGGCTGCATTTCTCTCTATGGCAGTTATGTTTCTTGCCCTTAACTTTGCAAGCTCATCATTTAATGCCAGCAATCTTGATCTGGCCTTGTTTAACTGTGATTGTGTAATGCTGTCTTCATTTGACACTTTGCTTAGCTCTAATGTTGCTTTTTTGAACTCCTGCCTTAGCTTAGCTAGCTCAGGGTTATTTTCAAGCTCTTTTGATTTAGATATGCTTTCTTCTAATAAATGCAGCTTGTATGATAGGTTGCTCTTG
>CAZSRE010000063.1:0-3032 GCA_964609195.1 Candidatus Woesearchaeota archaeon
TAAGAAAATGCCGCAAATAGATGAGCATTTGAAATGGTGTCTGAAAGATCCAAAAAGGCTGATAAAAACAAAGCCTGATTTGGATTTAGCACAAAAACATATTAAGAAATCAGAATATAATTATGGAATAGTGCAGACTCTTGAAAGGCTAAGAATATATGATTGGGCTTTTAATGTGGGCTTTTATGCAATTTATCACTGCTTTTTAGCTATCCTTGCCAAATATGGCTATGAATCGCGAAATCAGGCATGTACAATAACTATTCTCCTTACTTTGATAAATGAAAAGAAACTGGATTTGGATAAAGACCTGGTTACCCAATTTGATTCTCTTGATGTTGAAAAGAATATCGCAAATCCAACTGTAAGAGAACGCAGAGAAATTTCCACATATGGCGTCGGAACAAGCATTGATCTAAAGCAGTTGAAGAAAACAAAGGAATTAATACTGAAAGTGCAAAGGGAGACTATAAGGATAGTAGGAGAATAGGGACATCAAAAAACTTGCGAATCTGCTCTAGGCTTTAGGGCGTATCGTTTTACAGCATTAAACAGCTATTTAGCAGATAGATTCATAATATTTTTCAGCTCCCTTATAATAGATTATTCTGGAATTTCATATAATTGAACATGAGAAATAGTATACAATATACCGTAAAATATATAAATAAAGCATTATGTTATTATTACAATAAAATGGAGGTGTGTTAGTATGGACATAAAGATAGGAAAATGTACTTGTACTGGCAAAGATCTTGGTTATATTCTTGGAGGTGCAGCTGTCGGAGGTGTATCACTAGCATTTCTGGTTGGCGGATGGATGGCTCAGCAGAATGGAAGCGTTGTATGGGCGTGGCTCGGATACTCTTTGGGAATAGCAATAATGATTGCTGCCAAGATAGTCATGCACATGGGTATGCACAATGGATGCCCGGTACATTCAATGCATGGCATGATGGCAATGATGGAAGACAAGCCAAGAAAGAACGGCAGGAAGAAGAGATAACTTTTTAATCTACTTCTTTTTATAAATTTTTTATGAGAGACGATAGCTGGCTAAATACCAGGCTAGACCAGATCTGGAAGATCTTGTTTCCAGAGATTGAAAAGAAGAACAATGTGGTAATTAGATTCAAGGGCAGATGGAAGAATAAGTTCGGCCATATCAAAAGACTAAAAGATGGTGGCAGCGAGATTGCAATAAACAGCCTGTTCAGCAATCTTATTGTGCCTGAGTACATGATAGATGTTACGATAGCACATGAGCTTGTCCATTATATGCATGGATTCAACTCGCCGCATGAGAAGAAATACAAGCATCCTCATAAAGGAGGAGTAGTTGAGAAAGAACTGAAAAGAAGGGGTTTTGGCCATCTTATAAGGCTGGAGAAGGAGTTCAGCCAGAGGAGATGGAGGCATGTCTACGGCTCTTTAAAGCCTAAAGAAAGGGTTTCCTGGGTAAATACAAAGATTTTTAAACGCTTATTTTAGCAGCTTTCTTATGAATGTTGGAATATTAAAAGATAATGAAGTAAGGGAATTTGCAAAGATTACCAGAGAAGTAATCATGAATACAAGGTATTATCCGACTTACAGCAGGGAAGACCAGGTAAACTGGTATACTCCTAGCAAGCTTAAAGATAAACTTAAGAATAAAGATCTTGTCTTTTTAGTTGCTAGAAAAAATAAAAAGATGGTAGGATTCTGCATTGGCTATTATGAGGCAGGAGGAGTCTTTTACATCACATGGATAGGCGTTGCTAAAGAAGCAAGGAACAATGGTGTAGCATCTAAGCTGGTCAAGCATGTTGAGCAAAAGATGAAGAGAAAGAGAATGCATAAGATTGCCTGCGATATACAAAAAGATAACAAAGAGTCTATCTCATTTTTTGAGAACAATGGCTTTGAGAAGATAGCAGAGTTCAAAAAGCACTGGTACAATCTTGATTATTATGTGTATAGCAAGAGATTAAGAAACTAGCAGATTATCTTTCTTCAAGAACAAGCTTCTGACAAACCAGTACATCGCATAAAGTTCGAATGCAAACGGAAAATAACCCAGATAGCCCAGGGCTGGCATCTCAAATATCTTGAAATATCCAACGTATGGGATGCTGTATGACCATTTTATAGAAGCCCAGTAGTTCCAGAATTCCCAGAAAAAGCCAAGAGTAATTCCTGTAAGCAATAATGTCAATGGGATTGCGAGATTCTTGTCTTTAAGATGGCCTATTATGCTTGGCTGCTTGTGCAGATAGTTTATCGGGTCCAGGATGAAGAATAAGCTGCCCCAGACCAGTGGGAAGAAGTATCTTGGCAGGATGATTGGGAGGATAAAAGAGATGATTCCTATTGTAAGCATGGTATGGATGAATCTTTTTGTAATCTTATGGGATTTGTGCAGTTTTTTGCTGTCAAAAAGATGTATTGACCTATAGAGCTCGACTGTTTCAAAGAAAGCAGGAAGTACAGTTGAGAAAGATAAAGAACCAATAAATATCATCTTTATATCTAGAAGCTCTACTCCTGGGTATCTCCAATTCTGTATAGGCAAGTTAAGGAACTCAAATATCCACCAGAAAAGCATTGACATTATCACCATTCCAAGGAATTCTGAAAATCTGTTGCTTATCAATGAATTTTTCCTTATCTTATAGACTAATGCGTCAATTACCAAGATATAGCCAAGCCAGACTATTGGAAAATACCAATCTGCAAATGGCTGCAGATCAAGAATAAAGTTAAGCTCAACAAATAATATCAACAATATTCCTGCAAACCCATACTTTCTAAACATCATCAATCCATGTTTAGTATTCTATATAAACTTGTAGAATTACTTTATAGTAGTTGGGGAATAAGCTTTGCACAATAATTAACTGCAGATTACAAATCTGCCATCATCTGTGCTTATCTCTTCATTTAACCTTTCTTAAGAAGAAACGTTAACGAAAGAATTAACGAAAGAATTTTCCGTCAACGCTTTCGAAAAGGGTTATGAGAGACTCATATAAAATAAAAAATAATAACAC
>CAZSRE010000064.1:0-2749 GCA_964609195.1 Candidatus Woesearchaeota archaeon
TGATACAAGAAGAGCAGGAAGAGTCTTAAGAGACTTCCAGCTTTACAAGTCAAGACTTGTAGGATCTGCAGTTAAGGTATCTGGTACATCCTCGACATTTACAGACACTGTGGTGCAAGCTGCATAAGCTTGTATTTTTCTTTTTTTCTTTTCTATTTTCTAACAAAATGTTTATAATCAGTAATTGGCAGAATCCAGTAATATTTAGTGGATTAAGTAAGATATTTAAATAGGATATATTCTAATAGCAGACATGTTAGCAAAGCCTAAACAAAGCAAGATAAAGAAGATCATTCTGCCAACATTCATTGGCTTGATAATGATACTCAGCGTAGTCGGATTTGCACTGACATATAATTCAGGTAATCCACAAGGCAATCTAGACAGTTACACTTACAATGGCCATCAATATACCAGAACTGATGCTGGCTGGGTTGTAAAGGTTGATGAACAATACGCGAGTTTTAGTTATGGACCAAAAGATCTTGAAGATATTAAACTTCCAGGCTTCTCTCTCCCAAGCAAGATATATGTTGCATATGATCCGGATGACAAGGACCAAAATATAGACTTTATTATACAAAAGCTTAATAATATACTTTTATACAAGAACACCCGTCCTGTTTCAGCATGCATAAAAGAAAGTAAAAGCTGCCCTAACATTCCTGTTATAAATTGCAACTCAGGCGATAAAGTAATTGCTATATATAAGGCAGACAAATCAGAGGTTACTGTAGATAATAACTGTCTTAACATTAAAGGCAGCACACTAGAGCTTAACAGAATAACAGATAAATTAGCCATGCATTGGCTAGGATTATTATGAATGAACAAAAAAGGATGAACATCTTTCTGGCATTCTTGTTTGTAATGCTTATAGTAGCAGTATTTCTAATAATAGCAGATCCTACTAAAAAGCCAAATCAATTCCTCTATAATGGGTTTGTAATCACAAGATTCAGGTTACCAAGCGCTCCAGATGTTGTGTTCCATAGTGTAGATCTCTTTGTAAGCGACAAGCAGTATAATATCCCCTTAAGAAACAATCCACAGGACTTAGAATCAATAAGAGTATCTGGACTAGACACAGTATCATGGCTTTCTCTAATAAGAGAGTCAGATAATTATGAGGTCAAGGCAGATAGGGTATATATAACATTCAATCCGACTAAATTAATAGGTGCTGATGTTGTTATTGCTGGTGGCGAGATTGTCAGGGTTCTTGGTTCTGGGCAAGGAGGGATATATAAGAAGCAGGTATCAGCTGCATTCACGCAACAATTAAACGGCTCATCTACCCAGATTAAAGATTGCCAAGATGCATCTAGCAATACTGGAATTATACGGCTTGAGCTTGGAGAAGATAATAGAGTTTATGCAGAGGGAGACTGTGTAATTATTGAAGGCCAGACTTACTCTGATCTGATAAGGTCATCAGATAGGTTCTTGCTAGCATTGCTTGGAGTCATTAACATATAATGCCGCATTATTATTCACAAGAACAAGAATCTAAGCTTATACTGAAGCCTGTTAGTGTAATGATAAGAGGCATAAGCCTAAAGCTTGTTACATCTTCCGGTGTATTCTCAAAGAAAAGAATAGACAAAGGTACAGAGCATCTTATAAAAAACATGATAATACAGCCAGGCTGGAAGATACTCGATCTTGGATGTGGTTATGGTGCAATAGGATTGTTTGCAGCAAAGTTATCCAATACTATTCCATATCTAATAGACATAAACAAAAGAGCATGTCAGATAGCAAAGATTAATGCTAAAACAAATAATATATATGCTATCATCCTTAATGGCAGCCTATATGATCCTGTAAAAGACATGACATTTGATTCAATCCTTATTAATCCTCCGCAGACAGCTGGAAAAGATGTATGCTTTGCAATGATCTCAGGCTCAAAACAGCATCTTAATATGAATGGATTGCTGCAGTTAGTGGCCAGGCCAAATAAAGGAGGCAGAACCTTGTCTAAAAAGATGGAAGAGGTATTTGGCAATGTTGATATCCTGGCAAAAAGCTCTGGCTATGCTGTTTATGTATCAAAACATTTATAATCTGTATTTTGATGGAGAACATAGAAATGACTAAAGAAGAAATGCCAAAAGTGCTTGTAGGAGCAGCAGTATCTGGAATGCATGCTTACTGCACTAAAGAATTTCTTAAGGCGATTAAGTCTTTTGAATACCCTAATTATGACATCATGCTTATAGACAATTCTAGAACAGACAAGTTTTACAAGGCTATAAAAGACATCGTTCCTACTGTAAGGATAGATTATGAAGCTAGGGCAAGGGAAAGAGTAACAAAAGCCCACAACATATTAAGAGATCAGGCATTAAAAGGTAAGTATGACTATTTATTCTTGCTAGATCAGGATGTTATTCCCCCGCCAAGAGCCATAGACATACTGGTTAAAAGAGAGAAAAAAGCTATAGCCGGCCTGTATTTTGGCCATCATATACTGCAAAATGGTCCTAATGCTGTCATGCCCTTTGCTTGGAAATTTACAGAGAAAGAAAAAGACTGGAAAAAAACACGTTATCTTACAGATACAGAAGTATTCCAGCCAGGAAGCAATATTTGACGATTTGGCAGCCTCCTGAACTAGCTGCTGGTAACTGAGTTTATCTTGATTCCAATAATCTTCTAAACTGAGCAGACCGCGGAGATCGTAGCCGTGTTTAGCCAGAAAAAGCTGCGAGGCTAAGTATGACAATCGGCTGGGATAAAAGTA
>CAZSRE010000065.1:0-2714 GCA_964609195.1 Candidatus Woesearchaeota archaeon
ATAGCAAAGTATTTAAATTATTAGAGAGTTTAGATTATCATGAAAAAGAATGTGTTTATAGCTAGCTTGTTCATATATATGCTAGCTTTTAACCTGCTTGTGTTGAATGCAGTAAGCAAATATGGAACTATTAATAACTTTGTTACTGGAAGTGTTATTGGATTAAACGAGCAGGCAGTCACAGATTATAGATTTGTTTTGCCTTTGTTTATGTTTAATCTAGCTATAATAGGATTATTCGTATTAAGCTACCATAACTACAATCTATTAAAAAAGAGTTCTGGCAAACATTACCATAAGGCTTAGAACCAAGCCTTTTGAGAAAAGCCTTGAGGGAAAATAAGGCGTTGAAGGAAAACTTAATAAACTAACCTTTTTCTTTTGAGCTTATGCGCTGGTGGTTTAGTGGTTAGAATCGTGCCTTGCCAAGGCATGGACCCGAGAATCCTAAAGGGATCGGGAATTCGAATCTCGGCCAGCGCATTCTTTTCTTTTATTAGAGAAGCCATAGGAAAATTATTAAGCTGATTAAATTGATTATTCTAAATGCTAACACATATACCTTATGCTGAAAAATATAAGTTCAAAGAGAAGTTTATAGAAAGATATTCTAAATTGACAGATTTTGAAGAGTTCAAGAAATATTCAACAAGCTATCTGCGAAGATGCATCAGAGTAAACACGCTTAAAACAGATGTAAAAGAAGTTAAATCAAGGTTGAAAGGCAAATGGAAGCTTGATCAGATTCCATGGATAAAGGAAGGATTTTATATTTCTGGGATGAGAACGGATATTGGAAACACAATAGAGCATATGCTTGGCTATATTTATGTGCAGGAGGCTGCCAGCATGCTGCCTGCTCTAGCATTAATGCCTGGCAAAAACGAGATTGTCTTAGACATGGCTGCAGCTCCAGGAAGCAAGACAACACAATTAGCAAGCATGATGGAAAATACAGGAATAATAGTAGCGAATGATGTAAGCTATGAAAGAATAATGCCTCTGTCTATTAATCTTCAGAGATGCGGAGTAAGCAATGCAGTAGTTACATTAATGCATGGAAAGGGAATAAGATATAAGTTTGACAAGATATTATTGGATGCTCCATGCTCCGGCACAGGAGCCATAAGAAAATCATTAAAGACAATAGACATGTGGAATCCAAATGCAATAAACAGATTATCAAGCTATCAGAAAGGCTTATTGATAAACGCATTCGACAATCTGAATGAGGATGGAACATTAGTCTATTCTACCTGCAGCGTTGAGCCTGAGGAAAATGAGGGCGTGATTGATTTCTTGCTAAAGAAGAGAGACTGCAGATTAGAGGAAATAAAACTGGATATCAAAAGAAGCACTGCGATACTTGAGTTTGAAGATGAAAGATATAGTGAAGAGATTAAAAAATGTCTGAGGATCTGGCCACAGGATAATGACACAGAAGGGTTTTTTGTTGCTAGAATAAGGAAGAACTAGGCTTTTTCAGCATATTGCATTGCCCTGTCCTCTAATCTCCTTTTTAGCTCATAATGATCAGTTTGGTCGTCTATATCATACTCCAGCTCTGCATACTTGGTTTCTACTAATTTTAGTCTTGCTCCCATGGCATTTCCTATTGCATTTTCTACATCACTTATTTTTGCCTGGCCGCTTAGATATTTTGCTAAATGATTTATGGCGTTTGCATAACCGACATAGCGCGCAAGTTTAAACTTTGCTATCGGATTAGATAACTTTCTAGTTCCAACAAATGCTTTAGCAAATACATCTGGGTTCTTTATGCCGGATGGCTTCACTAAAACAAGGTTTGCAGGACGAAAAATTCCTTCTGACAATTTATATCCCCCGCGTATATGGCCTGGATATTCTGCAGTTGTTGTTTTATTGTTAATGATGCAGTAATAGACATCATTTTTTGCAATGCTATCTTGGTGCATGCAATTAGCTACAAAATCGTCTATGTGCTCGCCTATTGCTAATGGTATGTCTGAAGGAACGAACAATACGCTCTTATTGCCTTCATGTGACAATGCGTGTGCAGATTGTACATTTGCCAAGAATCTTTGATATGCCCTCCCTTTATCGAATTCTGGGAAAACATCTATTCTCTTCCTATCATGCTTGGCCCTATAACTGGTTAGCATTCTTTCTAAGTTTACCTCCGGCTCTCGTACATTCTTTACAACTCCCGGACCGACTACCAGGATATTCTCAATTGAATTAGAGGAATACAATGCGTCTAGCACATATTCAAAGACATATCTATTGCCGATTCTGTTGAATGCTTTGTTGTTCCCATCAATCAACTCTCTTTCATCTTTAGGAGTAGTTGCCAGCAATACAGCGTTTATCATCGGCTAAGACTAGAATCTCAGTTTTATAAGCTTTTATAGGCTGGAAAATCAATTTTAATACAGCGAGAAAGCAAAACATTTATATTTTATCAACATCTAGCATAAGTTAATGAAAATTGAGGCATTGATAATTTTATTAGCTGCAGTTCTGGTATTATCATCTTTTCCTGTTAATGCTGTATTTTACTGTCCTGGTGGAGATTGCGCTGACAGGGATCCATCAAGAGAGTATTGTGTAGAGGATGAGACTAGGCAATGCACCGGCTCGCTATATTACGGCATAAATACAGGATGCCAACTTTCGACAAGTAGATGTAATTATAACATATGGAGTGATTGCACTGGCTGGAAAAATTCTTA
>CAZSRE010000066.1:0-2697 GCA_964609195.1 Candidatus Woesearchaeota archaeon
ACTCCACCCATTAATCCAGCCATCATGCCCTCCATTAATCCCATTATACCGCAGCAATAACCAGAATAACCGCCAGCCATCATGCCTATGATTACACCAGCCAGGCTTCCGATGAACATTCCATTTGTTGCTCCTGTAATTAAACCTATGCTGAAGCCGGAAGTCATGCCAATAGTCATGCCTATCATCATCCCAGTCATATGCGTGTACATATGATCATATGCCTTGATATGCCATATGGCTATAGAATTTATGAATATGCTTATTACCAGGAATATTATATAATATCCAAATTTAGAAAAGAATCCTTGTATCCCTCTGAAAAAACCAAAATAAGCAATGATCTCGACAACTATTAGGAATAAAAGTGTGTATAAAGCAGTTTTGATAAGGGATTTCTCCATTTTCATTAATATCTTCTCAGCCATGTTTACCCCCATCTTTATAGCTATCAGCGCAATGGCAGCAGCAGAATGCTAGCATCTTCCCATTGACTTTTTCAGTATACTTATTATCATACACCTCGCATCCACAATGAGTGCATGCTGTTATCTTTTGCTTTAAGCTTTCCTTTACAATATCATGGAACTTAGTCAGAGTATCCTTGACAAACATCTTTCCAGGGCTAGTTAATCCATATACCTTCTCTCTTCCATCAACCCTATAATCAACGAATTTATTATCGTTTAGCTCTCTTAAAAAAGGGTATATGCTGGCAGCACTAACTTTCTTGTTCAGCTTTCCCTCTAACTCTTTCATTAGCGCATATCCATTCTTCTTTCCAGTGTTTAAGGAAATTAATGTGTGTAATTTTACAAAGCTGTCAACTTTAACCATAAAGCGAGGAAATGCAGAAACATTTAAATACTTTATCATTTTTCGATATATCAATATCCGATATAAAACTTTTTGAGGCAATGATGAAAAAACCGGCAATATTATTTGTATTCTTCTTTTTGCTAGCAGGAATTGCGTATGCTGATGAATTTGATGAAGCAATAAACTTGGTACAATCAAGAGTTCCCTGCAGCAGCTTGGCAGATAATCAGCTAGAGATGATTGGAGATTATTATATGGAGCAGATGCATCCTGGCAGCCTTCATGAGGTCATGGATGAAAGAATGGGCGGAGAAGGTTCAGAAAGCTTAAGACAAGTTCATATTAACATAGCTAAATCATTTTACTGCGGTCAATCAGGTGCTATGCCAGTTAGTATGATGAATGTTATGACGAATCGTGCAGGAGGTGGGATGATGGGATATAATATGATGGGTTATAGTTCTGGATTAGGTTATGGTTTTACAGGCTGGATATATATGCTCTTGTTCTGGGCAGCCATAATCTTTCTAATAGTCTGGGCAATAAGGCAGTTTTCTGCAGGCAAAGAATCAAGTCACGAGATACTTGAAAAAAGATTTGCAAGGGGAGAGATCAGCAAGAAAGAATATGAAGAAATGAAAAAAATGATGAGGAGGTAAAATATGAAAAAGAACATAGGAAAAGGAGACAGAATTGCCAGAGTTCTTGTGGGATTATTGCTAATTTACTTTGCAGCAGTCATTGACAACAGGTTTTTAATAATCTTGGCTAGTGCAGTAGGTGCAATATCTCTTGTAGAGAGTTATACTGGATTTTGTGGTATATATGAAATTCTTAACATAGGCACAAATAAAGGAGGCAAATAAAAATGGCTTTTAGTTTTTTTAATAGATTGATAGATCCAATTTGCAAGATGAAGGTTACAAAAGACAGCAAGTTTAGAAGTGAACATAACGGCAAAGAATATTATTTCTGCTCTTTGCATTGTAAACAGACATTTGACAAGACTCCGGAGAAGTATGCCTAATAAGATTGACCTAGATGTAAAGGGAATGCATTGTGCTAGCTGTGTGCTTAAGGTAGAGAAGGCTATAAAGAAAATTCCTGGAATAAAGTCTGCAAATGTCAACCTAGCAACAGAAAAAGCAACTGTTGAGTATGAAGGCATGCTAGATTCTAATAAAATAAAAGAGTCTGTAAAAAAAGTAGGGTATGATATAGAGATGCAGGAAACTGGGCATGATATGGCAGGAATGCATGCCCCAGGCCATGACCATGCAGCTATGCTTAAAGAGCAGGAGATTAAAGATCTACTAAATAAGTTTATTCTTGGTACAGTATTATCAATATTAATCTTAATTGGAACTTATCAAGATTTTCTAGGTCTTGCATTCATACCAAGAAGTGCTATGAACATAATATTACTGCTACTAACAATACCTGTCCAATTCTATGTTGGTTGGCTCTTCCATAAAATAACATGGCAAGGCTTGAAGCACTTTAATTTTGATATGAATTCCTTAGTCAGTATAGGTACATTTGCAGCTTTCATCTATAGTTTGTTCGTAATAATATTCCCGAACTTCTTTTCTGGCACAACTCTTGAAGCAGAGTTATATTTCGATACAGCTGCAGTTATAATTACATTAATAGTTCTTGGCAGGTATTTAGAAGCAAAGGCTAAATCAAGGACTTCTTTGGCTATAAAGAAGCTTATTGGCTTGCAGGCAAAAACAGCCACGATAATAAGGAATGGCAAAGAAATAAAGATCCCAATAGAAGAAGTCAAGATCAATGATATTATTTTAGTCAAGCCCGGTGAGAAGATTCCTACAGATGGAATTGTAGTTGCTGGCTATTCTAGTATAGATGAAAGCA
>CAZSRE010000067.1:0-2643 GCA_964609195.1 Candidatus Woesearchaeota archaeon
TTTCATCAGGAGAATTGAAAATATTTTGATGAGAAAAATTTAAATAATTATATAGAAATTATGAACATGACCGAGAATCTTGTCGATATAATCAAAGAGAACCTTAACCTAATAAAAGGGCAGTCAAGTACAGAAGGATGGATTGTATTATTTCCTCCATGTTATGACAGAGGAATGAACTATACAAAGGATGATTATTATAACCTTGGAAAGAAGATAGATGTATATAATGCATATTTCATGGAGACTATTGATGGGATCAAAAAAGACATTACAGATCTAAGGACTAAGAATTTTTGGTACTATACAGCAATCAAGATAGGCAGTAAGCATGTAGCATTGTGCAATTTTCCAGACAGCCCATTACCAACTTATAAATCTTTAATAGATGTTGCTGGCTATAAAAGAGGAGAGAAAACCCCAATAGAAAACCATTTGTTCTCAATAATGATTGATATAAAACAGCGGAAAAAAGGTAATTTTGATATATTAGCCAAGTTCTACTATGATGATCAGTCTGCACATCACTCTCTGTTCCACCCTATTAGAGACCACATAAACAAATTGAACACGGTACTAAAAACTATAAGGTAACCCTTTTAGAAAAAGCGTTAACGGAAAATAACGGAAAACAAGCTTTTTAAAAAAGCTTAATCAAAAATAAGAACCCAGTTTCTTATCAACTCCTAAAAGCTTAAGCAAAAACTAAGAAAACCTTTAAATAGTAGTTTCATATAAACAAGGTTATGAAAAAGAGATGGCTGCTGTTCTTAGTAATTCTAATAAGCGTATCAATTGTAAGAGCAGAGATTGAAGTTAAAAACATAGCTGTAAGAGATACAGTGCTTCCTGGCCAGGATGCTGAGTTCACGTTAAGAATGACATCAAATGTAGGGGATACAGTGTCTTTGAGCTACTCTGATGATTTCTGGAGAGCAAAGATTTCTCCAGGACAGGTAATCTTGCCTGCTGGAAGCCCTGTAGATAATATCAAAATAATCTTATATCCATTAGGCAATGCCATGCCTGGAAATTATGTATTCAAACTGAGGATTGTAAATGCCAATACGCAGGAGATAATACAGGAATATCCTATAAATGTGGTACTTGCCGACAAAAATAATGCTGTAAATGTAGATGTCTTGACTTCTGCTTTAGATCCTACATTGCCTGAGAATCAACTGCAGTTAAGATTCGAGAACAATTATAATATCAAATTAGAAGGATTAAAGGCAAGCATAACAAGCAAGCTGTTTACTTATGATGCTACAATGGATCTTGAGCCTAATGGAAATAACAGAGAAGATATAGTTGTAAAGCTTGACAATAATATAGCAGAGGGAGACTATGACATGGACATAAAACTCAGCATAAACAATGTTGAACTTACCACAATAAAAAAGAGCATTACGGTGGGAAGGGTCAGCGATATCAAGAGGAACATAGACTTTGTGGGCGGATTATTCTCTAAGGCTAAGGAGATTGAGTTTGTAAATGAGGGAAATAGCGTGGTAAAGCAGACATATACAGAAAGCTTGTCTACGCTAGAGGATTTCTTTACAGCAACTAATCCTAAGCCTAGCCAGATTCAAAAACAAGATGGAGAGAGGTCATTAACATGGGACATAGAATTGATGCCTGGAGAAAGCAGGACTATTGCATTAACAACAGGCTATAGGGGATTTGTAATATTCTTGATAATATTGCTTGCATTGATAGGATTATGGTATTTTGTATTGGGGAAAGAAGTCAGCATAATAAAGAAGGTTGTTAATGCATCTGGAGAGCATGATGCATTTGGAAACATTAGAGTAAGCCTGCATATAAGGAACAGGAGCAAGCACAGAATGTATAATCTTAGAGTTCTTGATAAGATTCCAGGATATCTAAGGCCTGAGAAAGAAGAGTTCACTGGAATGCACCCGCTGCATACTAAGAGAAGTCTTGGCGGAGGGATGGCGTTGATATGGAACATTCCCAGCGTGGATGTTCATGGAGAGTCTGTTATAACCTATAGGATAAAGACAAAGCTGCCTGTTTTTGGCAAGGTAATGCTGCCTACAGCAACTGTCAGGTACAGGAATGCAAGAGGAAAGATATTGAACAGCTATTCTAACAGGATGATACTGTTTAGCTTGCCTGGGCATAGCGAATAGGCTTTCTTTGGAAGAAACCTTGGAAAGAAAGAAGGATAACTTTATAAATTAAAATAAGCGAATTCTTTTATTCCCACCGTAGCTCAACGGTAGAGCTTTCGGCTGTAGAAGTCAACTATTCGACTAGGTAATAACCGTGGATGAAAAATAGCTAGCCGTTACCGAAGGGTTGCCAGTTCAAATCTGGCCGGTGGGATAACCTTTCTTAAAAAGAAAGCTTAACCAAATAAACTAAACGCTAACGAAAGAAAAGTTCGTAAAAGAAAAGGTTTATAAGATAAGCTTTTAGAAAAAGCTTAAGCAAAATTACAAAATTATTGCCCTAGTTGTCTAGCGGTTATGATCCGGCCCTGTCAAAGAGCTTTCTTTGGAAGAAACCTCGGAAAGAACTAGAGATAGGCCGTGGCCCGGGTTCGACTCCCGGCTAGGGCGTAGATATAAAGTTCGGTTTCCCCCCATACAAGTTTATATGTTGATACCATTCAAA
>CAZSRE010000068.1:0-2583 GCA_964609195.1 Candidatus Woesearchaeota archaeon
GCATTTGAGAAGTTTCTTAACAAAACAGCTAACTCGCCAACAGATAATATAACACTATACCTTGCAAACCTAGCAAGCATACATGCAAATCTTCCATTAGTAATAACCCCCTATAACATCACATACACCCACATCCCATCATTTGGAGGCAATACTATAAGAGTATCTCCAAAGCAATTCAACTTCTACGGCTACAATATAACAATTACAACTCCAATAAACCCAAGTACTACATTGCAGACATTTAAATTTGTATCTGGAACAGATATGATAGTGAAGATTAAGATTATAGGCCCGACACAGAACAGGATCATAAACCAAAGAGTATCATCTTCTGGAATAAGCTATCTGCAAGTTAGAGACTCTGTAGGCACTACAAATCTATTTAACATCTCATTCAATAATTCAAAGTTATGGATAGACAAGCAGGCAGGCGTTGCAAAGATAGATGTCAAGACAGGAATAATGATGACTGGCAATCAGAAAGAGCTCTTAAGAATATGGTATCCTAGGAAGCTATATAATGTAACCCTTCCCCAGTTCAACATAAAGACATCAAGCAACGTTATGATAGAATCTCTTCAAGTGTGATTTTATAATGTTATTTGCTGTTTTGCTTAAAGTTCGCTAAGCTTTTAGGAGTTGATAATAACCTAAGGAGGTATCGGAACCTTGGTTCTGATTTTGATTAAACTTTTCGTCTTTTGATTTGTCTTTTGATTTGTCTTTTGATTAAACTTTTTCTAAAAGGTTATTTTCCGTTAACGCTTTTTCTAAAAGGGTTATTAGAATAGCAAAATATATATATCCTACAGCCAGATTAATACTTAGAAAAAAGAGATGATTCCTTACTATAAAAAATACATCAAGCTTATCAAAAGGCCGATTAGAAAAGCCTTTAGGCATGGCTATAAAAAAGAGGAAGTAGAGAGTAAGCTAAAAGAAAAGCACTGGCCGCAAGATGTTATACGGGAAGCTATAAAAGAAGTTATAGAAAATCCTGGAATAAGCAAGAAGAGATTATTATTAACCGTATTATACTGGCTCGGCCTGGCTATAGCTGCATCTTCATTCATCTTGCCTAATTATTTCTTGTATTTGATCTCTGCTGGAGTAGTGTTAATGCTCCTATCTGTTCCTATGAAGATAAGCGATGCTAGAAGACAAAAAGAGCTTAAGCAACAGCAAGGAAAGCCTGGACAATTAACCCCTGTAATTCCAACTAAAACAACTACTCCATTCATTCCAGCAGCAAAGAGAGAATCATTCTTCTCAAGATTATTTAAGAGAAAACCAAAAAAGAGAGAAGAGAAACCAGAGATTCCAAAGCTGAAAGAGAAAGAAAAAATATTAGTTGAAAAAAGACTAGTAGTAAAGAAACAGCAAGAGCCAAAGAATCCTGTTCTTGCGATGGTTCTCAGCCTTATCATCCCAGGTCTTGGCCAGATTTATCTTGGCAAGACAAAGAGAGGTCTTATAATCTTGTTAACCTGTTGGCTGATAGTTCCATGGATATATGGAATAATAGATGCATATCAGACAGCTAAAGAGATAAACAAGAAGATAGTCCCACCATCAGATATTAAGAAGCCAGAAGAAAAACAGAAACAGAAGAAAAAGAAGCATCATCCTGGCACAATAATCTTGCTGTTCTTCTCATTAGCAGCATTTGGACTTATATACTGGCTGTACGGTAAATCTACATTTAACATCTATAATGTATATACATATTCAACAATAGTAGCAATATTGACCGTGATCCTGCTCCCAATAATAAGAAAATCTGGAAAGAAAGAGAAGAAAAAAGAAGAGGAAATTCCTGAAAAGAAGGTAGAAATGGAAGACTTAAGGAAAGAAGTCGCTAAGAAACAGGAAGATTACGAGACAGACTTTGACAAGCTTCATAAACTTGTTGAGAAATATGGAAGAATTAAGATTGCAGATGTGGCAGAAACATTTAAAATAACCAAAAAAGAAGCTGAAGAGTGGGCAACCATATTAGAGCAGCATAATCTTGCTTCAATCTACTACCCAGCACTAGGCGGGCCAGAGATAGTTAGGAAGAAAAAAGCAAAGAAAGAAGAGGAAGAAGAGAATGCCTGAGAAGAAAAAAGAGGTAAAAAAAGCAAATTTAGGAAGTGAAGGCTCTGACAAGCCAGTCGGAAAAAGAAGCATAATTGAACAATATTCTATTACAGCAGATAAGATAGCAATTCCAATTAAAATCACTGGCGGTCCTAATATGACACCAAAATATGAACTTACTTATCCTGAGTTCTCTCCTGCCACGCAGGCATTGCTGGATGATATCAAGAATAAGCTGATAGTAGAAGTAAAAGTTTCTACAAGAGAAATCCTAGATCCTAAGACAATATCTACGCTAAAAGACAAATTCTATAAGAAGACAGAGTCATTGTTAAAGCCCAAGCTCCCGACATTAGATGAATCGCAGAAACAAAATTTAATAGCTACATTAATCCAGGATATGCTTGGTCTTGGCAGGATTGAATTCTTGTTAAATGATAATTTCCTTGAAGAAATAGTTCTTACCTCAACAACAGAGCCTATCCGCGTCTATCATAA
>CAZSRE010000069.1:0-2544 GCA_964609195.1 Candidatus Woesearchaeota archaeon
AAATAAAAATATTACTTGGAAGAAAGCTCGATCCAAAAACTCTAGAAAGAGCTAAGAGAGGAGAGATCGATAGATCCAATGAAAGAGAGATAGAGTATAAACTAGCTGGAGATAATCCAGTTATTGTTGATTTAAGATATGAATACTGCACTACACCAGATTATTCATATGGTTGGAGTAGACCACATACAGGAAACTATCTAAGTAAAAGAATAAAAAACGTGTATAATCCTGATGGTGAGCTTGTTTTTAGAGAGACTCTGAAAATCGATTTACCATATACTATTCAAAGAGGCTTTAAGGTAGTTAAGTTTGAGCCTGCAGGAAGCGTTTTGCCAAAGAAGGCAAGCGAAACAGAATTGACAGACTATTTAGAGACAGCTAAGAATACTGAAAAGAAAGCAGAAGAGGCTAGTAAATGATAACAAAGAAAAAACTGGAAGATATGGTAAAAACAACTGCACTAGCATTATCAATAGGTGCAGCACCATTTGCTGCTTTTAACTTTGGTGGTAATTATCTGATAAATGACTCTCTTCAAAGAATAGAAAGGGAAAAAGGCGTCGATAAGGCTCAAGAAATAGCTAAGTATATAGTAACAGAATACCCAAAAATAGGAATGGCTAAAATCTTAATGTATGGATGCAAGGAAGCAGCTAAAGAATATCTAGACAATATTCAAGGAGATAAATAAAATGACAGAAAGTAACGGATTAGTAAAGGCATTGGATGTAGCTACAGCTGTGACAGGCATGGGTCTAGTTTATAAGCTGTTAACTAATGACCAATCTGATATGTCAGAAATGATAACAGATGCAATGGTAAAATACGGAGGCATAGCCATGGTTGGAACTGCGCTTGCTGCTGGATTACAATATGCATTAAGAATTAGAGACGGAGGAAAATAAAAATGACAAAAAGTAAAGAAGTACCAAAATTAGATGAAAGCGTTGAGAGGTTACTAGGAAGTTATATTGGCTTAGATAATTTCAAAAAGGTTTACTCAAGAGATCCTGGATTTGACAATTTCAGAATGAGGGGTCAGATTAAGGATGAAATGGGTGAGCCTATGTATACACAACCTGCAGGAGTAGTTCTTCAAAAATTCGATAGAGATATCGGAAGTGTTGTTGATGAGCTAAGCACAAAGACTGATCAAGCAACATACGGCACAATCTTAAGCGCCTATCCATTATCAGATAATGGGATAAATAGAGTTTATTTTGAGCTTGCTGGAAGAGAAGTCTTGCCTGAAAAACCAAGTGATGCTTTAAAACAGATTGTTGCTATGGCTGAACAAGCTAATGGACTAGAAGAGTCTGTTTATACAAACAAATTCGACGATGTCGTAAAACAGCTAGATCAGGTAAGCGGTGGAAACATAGATTACCAGCTTTCATACCAGTATAATTTGCTTGGACAGAACCAGAATGTTGGCATGGTAGCATTAAGATATGCAGATATGCTAAAGAGAGTTGGTGCAAGCAAGATAAGCGCTGGGATAAAATCTGAACTTGACTCTGTAATACACAGTGACAACAAGAACAGAGCTATTGCCGCAGCTGAACGCTACAGAGTATTCTTATCTGAGAAGGCTCAGAAAGAGAGAGAAGCTAAAGGCAAGAAGAAATAAACTTGATGGTGAGGAAAACTCACCTCTTTTAATTTTTAAAAATGGCAAAAGAACAAAGAATAGACATGGAATTATTGAGAGACTTATCTAAATCCCAAAATATGCCTGCTAGAATCTTAAACTCGGCAAGCAGATTACTTGATACTGAAAAAGATAAGTTAACAGACTCTAATTTAGAGCATATCTATAAAAAATATATCTTAGATAGCATACAGAGATTTGGTAAATATCGTGGTTTTGGCTCTGAAGCAGTTACGACATTAGAAAACTATCTCTTAAGCAAAGGTTTAATTGATATTCCAGGACATTTTGCTTATTTGCCTACACTTGAATCTGAACCTTCTGAAGAACAAAGATATAAAAGTGTTGGCAAGGCAGAGCTTACCTTAGACGGATCTAGAAGCTTGATTTATCCCATAGGAATACGCATGCCGCATATGCCTACATTACATTTTGGTAACAGATTAGATGATATCACTGAATTTGCTTCTGATTTAGATAGTATAGACATAAAAGACATAGAAAAATTCAGAAGGCTGCACTTATATCAATCAGACTCTTATAATAGGGAAGACTATATTTTCAGAAAGACAGCAATAAAATGAAATGCGTAAGAGAAATAGAACAAGATCCGGGGGATGCTTATCAAGAGGCTTATTCAAAACTTGTAGACAGTTATTTCAAGTTTGGAAGAACTCCTGCTGTTACAGGCTACCTAAAAGAGGAAGCTATTTTTGCATTTAACAGAATGCCTATAGAACTTAAGGCTAGCTCTGCTGATGGTCTGCAAAAGATATTAGAGAAGCTTGATAATTTGCCTGAACCTAAACTAGAATTTACAATTAAAAAAATAACTGATATTTAGTCAGTCATTATACTTATCAACTAAAACAGCCATCTCGTTAAGAAAC
>CAZSRE010000070.1:0-621 GCA_964609195.1 Candidatus Woesearchaeota archaeon
GAAGAGCAAAAGGCGGTGGACTAAGGGTTGGAGAAATGGAAAAAGACTGTTTAGTAGCTCATGGAGCTTCTTTGTTATTAAAAGAAAGATTTGACTCTGATAAAGTTATTTTATATGTATGCGAGGCCTGTGGGATGTTAGCTGTTAATGATTCATTTAGAAAAAGACAATTCTGTACTAAGTGCGGATCAGGAACAGAAATAACTCCAATAGAAATATCTTATGCTTTTAAACTATTATTAGATGAAATAAAAAGTTTAGGGATATATCCTAGACTAACATTAAAAAGCAAATACTAAAATGGAATATGGCTATATATACAAGCAGATAAAGAGTATAACTTTTGGTTTATTTGGGCCTAAAGACATCAAGAAGATAGCGGTAGCTAAAATTGTTACAGCAGAACTTTATGATAAAGAAGGTTATCCAGTAGATGGTGGATTAATGGATGTAAGATTGGGGGTTATTGATCCAGGATTTAGATGTAAAACATGCGGTTCAAAACTAAAAGAATGTAATGGTCACTTTGGATATATTGACTTAGCTAGACCTATTATTCATATTAAATACATAAAGCAAATTTTAGATGCACTAAGATCAACATGCGGAGAATGTGGGAAG
>CAZSRE010000070.1:631-2432 GCA_964609195.1 Candidatus Woesearchaeota archaeon
TTCTATGAAAAAAGTTAAAAAATGCCCACATTGCAAAGCAAAACAATACACAGTTAAGTTAGAAAAACCATCTACCTTCGTTGAAAATGACAAAAGACTAGATCCAATAGAAATAAGAACAAGGTTAGAAAGAATCCCAGATGGGGATGTTGCATTACTAGGACTAAATCACGAGTTTGCAAGACCAGAATGGATGATATTAACATTAATGTTAATACCTCCAGTAACAATGAGGCCTTCTATTACCTTAGAATCTGGAGAAAGATCAGAAGATGATTTAACGCATAAATTAGGAGACATTGTTAGAATCAACCAGAGATTATTTGAAAATATAAATGCTGGTGCTCCTGAAGTTATAGTGGAGGACTTATGGGACTTACTGCAGTACCATATAACAACTTATTTTGACAATGAAATAGCTCAAGTGCCTCCTGCTAGACACAGGTCAGGACAAACTTTAAAGACGTTATCAGAAAGAATAAAAAGTAAAGAAGGGAGATTCAGGCATAATTTAGCTGGTAAAAGGGTTAATTTCTCTGCAAGAACTGTTATTAGTCCAGATCCAAAAATAAAACCTGATGAAGTTGGAGTTCCAAAAATAATAGCTATGGAGCTTACAATACCAGAAAAAGTAACAGAGTGGAACATAGACAGGTTAAAAGAATTAATTGTAAAAGGTCCTGAAGTGCATCCAGGAGCTAATTATGTTGTAAGACCAGATGGAAAAAAGAAAAAAATAACAGATCAAACAAAAGAGCAGCTTCTAGAAGAGCTCCAACCAGGATTCATTGTTGAGAGACATTTAGTAGACGGCGATATTTCTATCTTTAACAGGCAGCCATCATTACACAGGATGAGCATAATGTGCCATAGAGTTAGAGTCCTGCCTGGAAAATCATTTAGATTAAACCCTTCAGTTTGTACTCCATACAATGCTGATTTTGATGGAGATGAGATGAATCTACATATACCGCAAAATGAAGAAGCAAGGGCAGAAGCTGAAATCCTAATGGAGGCAAGATCCCAGATTATAACTCCAAAATCAGGGTTCAACATAATCTCGGCTATCCAAGATTCTGTTTCTGGATTATACCTATTAACAAAGGGGATGGAATTTACTAAAGAAGGAGCAGCCCACATCTTATCATCAGTAGGCATTAATGACATCCATTCACTAAAAAATAATATGACGGGAAAAGAAGTTTTTTCAGTACTCCTACCAAAAGATTTCAATTTTATTGGGGTTTCAAAAGATGGAAAACCAGTGATAATCAGGGATGGAAAGCTTGTAGAAGGCGTTATTGACATAAACAGCATAGGAGAAGGTTCTGGAGACTTAATCAGAGATTTATACAGCCAATATGGTTCTGAAAGAGCTATTAATATTCTAGCTGATATTTCCAGATTAGGAATTGAAATATTATTAAGAAGAGGATTTACAACATCAATCTCAGATACAGACCTACCAAAACCAGCAACTGATGAGATTGACAGATTAATTAAACAAGCTGAGGGCAAAGTTTTTGATTTAATAAAAATCTTTAGAGAAAATAAACTAGAAGCATTCCCTGGAAAAACTATAGAAGAAACATTAGAGCTAAAGATCCTAGAAACATTGAATAAAGTAAGAAATTCAATTGGAGACGTTGTTGAGCAACACACAGACGAAAACAATTCTACTATAATCATGGCAAAATCAGGAGCAAGAGGTAAAATACTAAACCTAACTATGATGGCTGCATGCGCAGGCCAGCAAGCATTAAGGGGAAAAAGAATTGATGTTGGTTATGTTGGAAGAACA
>CAZSRE010000071.1:0-2286 GCA_964609195.1 Candidatus Woesearchaeota archaeon
ACTGGTTTATAATGAAGCTTGATGCTGCAGGCAACAGTATCTGGAACCGTACATATAATCCAGGAGGAATAGATGCAGCTCAAGGCGTTACAATCGACTCCAGCAATAACATCTATGCTGTCGGATATAAATCAGATACAGACTTAGACTGGTTTATAATGAAGCTTGATGCTGCAGGCAACAGTATCTGGAACCGTACATATAATCCAACAGTAGCAGATGCAGCTCTCGGCGTTACAATCGACTCCAGCAATAACATCTATGCTGTTGGTCAGAGTAGAGATACAGATGTAAACTGGTTTATCATGAAACTAGAAAATAGCCTATCCTACCAGACATGTGGCACTCTAGCTGTTGGCCAATCATGCACATTTGACTGGAGTATAAATGCTACAAGCCTAGGCGGCTATAGCATAGGCGTTTATCATAATTCATCGACAGTTGGCTTATTTAATGTAACAGAAAACATAACAATAAGAGTTGGAGCTCCTGTAACAACTACCACCGTTACTCCCACATCAACAGGTGGCGGAGGAGCAAGTTACTCAGCATACTCAGAATCACTATACTATAAATTGATAGACAAAGATACCCCATTCCTAGGATATACAAAGAGCCCATTGATAGACATAAAGAGCATAGGTATAATTACTGATGAATTATTTACTAAAGATTACATAACTATATCAGAATATTCATACCAAAAATCAGATGTAACTCCAAATAACAACTTGGTTTATTCTTTCTTTGATATAGACCATATACAGATACCAAGAGAAGATATACAGTATGCTAACATCACATTCAGAGTTCCAATATCTTGGCTTGCTACCTATAGCTTGAATCCAGAAAGCATAATATTGCAAAGATACACAGGAAGCTTATGGATGGGCCTGATTACCAATCTTACATACTTCGATAGTGATTATTATTACTATACATCTGAAGCTCCTGGTCTATCTACATTCGCAATAACATATGATGCGCCAGAATACCAGCAGATAGCATCAGAGTTTACCACAACATCAATAATTACTCAGCAGCCAGCTTCAATAATTGAACAGCAACAGCCTGTAGTTGGTCGTATTAACAAAATATTCTACACAATTCCTGTAATATTCATAGTGCTGGCATTAATATTGTTCTCTATAGGTGGGAGAAAGAAAAAGAATCCTGCCAAAATATTATTAAATGCAATAAAGAATGCAAGAAAGCAAGGTTTTTCTGACGAGGCAATAGTCAAAGAGGCAACAGAGCAAGGTTGGCCTGAAAGCATCGTAAAAAGCGCATTACTAAGCTTATAGCCCAAAAGTTTATAAACAAATCAAGTTTTAAAAATGCCAATGAAAGAAAGCATGAAAGAGGCACTGCAATTCTACGATAAATACTCTAAAGTCTATGCAGATTACACATTTGATAAATTAATGCAGTTCCAATTAAACGAATTTATCTCTAAGCTTCCAAAAAATGCTAAGGTCTTAGACATTGGCTGCGGATCTGGAAGAGATTCTCATTATTTCCATGATTATGGATTGGAAGTTACTGCCATAGACAGCTCTGAAAGCATGCTGAAAGAAGCAAAATCCAGAGCCCAAGGTGTCACATTAAAAAAAATGGACATGAAAAAGCTTACCCTATCCAAAGAGTCTTTTGATGGCGTCTGGATTATGGCCACTCTTACAACAGTAGAGAAAAAAGAAGCTTTGCCGACATTGAAAGAGGCTGCAAAAGTGCTGAAGAAGAACGGCATACTGTATGTTGCTGTCCAAGAAGGAGAAGGTGAGATCATCAAGAATAATCCAAAATATGGCAATGTACCTAAGTTCTATGCATACTATCAACAAAAAGAAATGGAAGATCTAATCAAACAAGCAGGATTTGCTATCTTAAAGTCTACAGTAGAGGAAGACTCTTCAACAAACAAGAAATGGGTAGAAATATTTGCTATGCTTCCTTAATCATAACCAAGGTTCCGATACCTCCTCTCTTTAATTCAGTTTTTAGTTAACATTTTTCCTAAAAAGGTTATTTTGGTTAAGCTTTCCGTCAACGCTCTTTTCGTCAACATTTTCTTAAAAGGTTGTTCTAAAGGGTTGCTAAAAGGTTACTTCTTGAGCAAGTAATAAGCCAGCAATATAGCCCCTATCAAGTTTATTGAGTCAGCCAGATTGAACACAGGCCACACTTTCAAGTCGATAAAATCTCTTACATATCCAAGAAATATCCTGTCAATTGCATTTCCAGCAGTTCCAGCCATTATCAATAGCACAGGCATTTTATTTTTAG
>CAZSRE010000072.1:0-2244 GCA_964609195.1 Candidatus Woesearchaeota archaeon
TATGTGAATAAAGGCACTTATAGCCAGGTTAAGATTTTGAAAAGAATTAAATAACTAGTGTTTATAGTTTTATTCATGGAAAAGAACAGATGCAACTGGCCTGGAGATGATCCCAGGATGATTGAATATCATGATAATGAGTGGGGTAAGCCATTGCATGACGATGACAGGCTTTTTGAGGCTGTTATTCTTGACACTTTCCAGGCAGGATTAAGCTGGAGAACAATACTCTATAAAAGAGAGAATTTCAGAAATGCATTTGACAATTTTAATGCAGTAAAGATAGCAAGGTATGGAGAGAAAGATGTTGCCAGATTAATGAACGATGCTGGCATAATAAGAAATAAGCTGAAGATCCTGGCTGCCATAGAGAATGCAAAGAGATTCATAGAAGTAAAGGAAGAGTTTGGAAGCTTTGACAAATATATATGGCAGTTTACCAGCTATAGGACTATAAAGAATAAGTTCAATTTGCTAAATGAGCTGCCTGCCAAGAGCAAGGAAAGCGATGAAATGAACAAAGACATGAAGAAACGAGGGTTTAAGTTTGTGGGCAGCACAATATGCTATGCTTTTATGCAAGGGACTGGCATGGTTAATGACCATATTGTAGACTGTTTTAGATATGATTCACTTTAGAACATGAAGCTTTATGGCTAGAATAAATGGAAATCTTTATATAGTATAATTTGCTATATAAGGTTTGTGATATCACTAGAAGAAATCCAGGAGATTAATAGGCGGTTTGCAGATGGTAAAATCATAAATAATAGTATTTATTATGCTATAGAACAAAAATCATTAAGAGATAAGATAAGCCATATATTAAGGTCATTAGTAATTGATCATACATTTAGCGATGGAAATAAAAGAACAGCATATATAACAACTTTGTTAATATTTGAGAGGTCAGATATACATATATATAAGGATACGCTTACAAAAATGATAATAAGAATAGCCAGAGAAAACATTATAGATATACAAGAAATAATCATATTGGTGGAAAGATGCATAAAGAAATAGATAGACTGATAAAAGAGAACAAGTATTACCTTGACTTTTTAGAAAGATTTGATAGAAATAAGACAAAGACTTTTAATAAAAACAGACGCAAGAAGAATAAATGATAACATCTATATTATAAGTTTATAGCTATTTTAGAACATGAAGCTTTAGATAGCTCTTTACCTCATCATATATTCCATAGGTATCTTCTTTAAGCCTATCATGATACTTGTCCATCTTGTTTTTTAATGAGAACTTATCATATATTCCACGCAAGAAGATGCTAGTGCCTTTTCCTGCCCAGTAATCTTCTGTGTCTGATTTAATATATGATGCGAATGTGACTTCTACTTCTCCCTTGTCTAGTTTTTTACCTCTTACTTCCATATGCTCTAGATTAGATGCTTTTAACCTTACCTCAACCATAAAATTGCTGTAATCATCAACTTTCTGTATAGCTATCCATTTAATGTCTGCATGCTTCTTATCCACATCGCCATATTCCCCTTCTAAGACAAGATAGTTATGATCATCAAACCAAGACTTCATAACCTTGTAAAGATCAGCCATCCTAAAAACAGAATTTTCTTTAACCTTTAGAGATGCTATTACATAATCATATTCAGCCATGGTTAGATAGACCTTATTGGAATTAATAAATCTTATGTTTATGGCATGGCCAAGAATCTCTTTAACTCATCCTGCAGTTCATACAGCTTGACTGCCAATAATCTTTTATGCTCATCTACCCTTTCTTTAACAACGACTCTCTCATAGAATCTTTGCATTAGCTTGCTGTTATACTTTCCAGCTATGTCTTTCATGACATATGCAGCCAACTTGGCTTCGAAACTGCCTTTGTTCATTGAAATCTCAACCCCATTTCTCTGAACGTTGACCTCTCTCATCCTTGTAATCCAGATGTTAATATCAATGACATATCCAAAATATGCTGAAACAACTTTTTCTGCGTGCCATCTCGCCCCTACATTTTTTGCATCTCCTTTAATAAGCTCGGAATACTCTTCTTCTTCAAAATTGCCGCCAAATCCATTAAAGTCTAGCCAATATTTAAGCTTCTTATAGACTCCTTCGGCATCAAAAACTCCATCCCATTTGACCTTGATGCCAGAAGGCATCTGAGGGCTTACTGGTTCTTTTTCTTGCATTTTAGCTGTAGAGCTCTAGCAAATCTTTCATTATGTCATGAACTTCTTTCAATTCGCTGCCTAGCTC
>CAZSRE010000073.1:0-2216 GCA_964609195.1 Candidatus Woesearchaeota archaeon
TCTATTCCTGCCCATTTCTTACCTGAATCATGCTGTGCTTTTAACTCAGTCAATAAGTCGATAGGATCTAGCCCTGCATTCTCTGCAAGTGTTCTAGGGATAACCTCAACAGAATCAGCAAATGCCAATACAGCTAACTGTTCTCTTCCAGACAAGCTTGTTGCAAACTGTCTTAGCTCTTTTGCTACCTCAACCTCAGCAGCTCCAGCTCCAGCCACAATCTTGCCAACTTTTAATGCGGCAGCAACATCTCCAATAGCATCATTCATTGCTCTCTCAATCTCAGCAACAACATGCTCTGTCCCGCCTTTAATCAATATTGTAACTGCCTTTGGGTTCTTGCATTCTTTAACATAAGTCAATTCTTCATCTCCAACCTTTACCTCTTCAACTACACCAGAATTTCCCAGCTCTTTCAGGCTTATATCATTAACATTAGAAACTATTGTAGCTCCAGTTGCTCTTGCTAACTTCTCCATATCGCTTTTCTTAATCCTTCTGGCAGCAAATATTCCTTTCTTAGCAAGGTAATGTTGTGCAATATCATCAATCCCTTTCTGGCAGAATACGACATTAGCCCCAGATTTTATAACCTTATCAGCCATTGCCTTTAATATCCTTTCTTCCTGTTCTACAAACATCTGTAAGTTCTTAGGATCAGTAATCTGTATCTTAGCTTCTGTCTCACTGCTTTTTATCTCTATAGCAGCATCAAGCAATAATATTTTTGCATTCTTGATATATCTAGGCATAGAAGGATGAACCCTTTCCTTGTCAATAACTATTCCCTGTATCAGCTCGCTGTCTTCTATTCCACCACCAACTTTCTTGTCTATCTTTATATTGTCAATATCAATATTGCTTACCTCAGAAATCTGCTTAACAGCCTTGACAGCAATTTCAGATAATTTTTCCTTCTGTGCTTCTGCACCCTTTCCAGTCATAGCAGTCATGGCAATCTTAACAAGCAGATCTTCATCTTTAGCAGTTATCGGTTCTGCTATCTTATTCAAAACTTCTAGTGCTTTCTTGGCAGCTAATCTATAACCTTTTGCAATAACCGTAGGATGAATATTTTGCTCTAGTAATTTCTCAGCGTTCTTCAAAAGCTCGCCTGCGAGCACAACTGCAGTAGTAGTTCCATCGCCAACTTCACTTTCCTGAGTCTTGGCTACCTCAACAATCATCTTTGCAGCCGGATGTTCAATCTGCATCTCCTGCAATATTGTAACTCCATCATTAGTAACAACAACATCTCCAAGGCTGTCGACAAGCATCTTGTCCATTCCTTTTGGTCCAAGTGTAGTCCTTACAGTCTCAGCTACTAGTCTAGCAGCCATGATATTGTTTCTCTGGGCATCTTTGCCTATAGTTCTCTGAGTATCTTGTGATAGGATAAATATTGGTTGTGTGTTTGCCATTTTTCCCCCGAATTAACTTAAGTCTTTAACCCCTTTAGAATAAGTAAAATCTTCTTAAGGCGGTATTTAAAGCTTTCGGTAATAAATTTTATGATAATTTAGCCGGACTTAAACATCTACTTTCGGCTAGGGCGTCCTTCTAGAATTCAACCGCCAAGATAAAGATTAGATTTACTTTTTACCATTACTAACTATATTAAAATAGAAATATTTAAATAGATGTAATGGTAATATATAGGCATGAGAATAATCAAGAGGAAAAAAGGAAATAATGAATATCTTTACTTGCAGCATTCTTATAGGAAGAATGACAAGGTGATAAGCAAAGAGAAATATCTAGGCAAAAAGATTCCTAGTAACATTGAAAAAATTAAACAAGAACTAGAAAAAGAATCTAAGGGTATTATTTACGGTAGCTTAGCTAAAATAAAGAAGAATTTTCAGGAAGAATGGAAACGTTACCCAGCCAGCGTAAGGGAAAAGCATAAAGAGGAGATAGCGATAGCATTTACATATAATACAAATGCTATTGAGGGCAGTACAATAACGCTTTCTGAGGCTAGAGAAATTTTAAAGGATAAGATAGCTCCAAATAAACCTTTAAGAGATATAAAAGAGACAGAGGCGCATTATAAATCATTCTTAGATATGTTGAATAAAAAAGAGAAGATATCAAATGAAGTTATTTTGCGATGGCATAATGAACTTTTTAAGGAAACAAAGAACGATATTGCTGGAAGGTATAGAGATTATCTTGTGAGAGTTGGTAGCTATATAGCGCCTGACTGGCAGGAT
>CAZSRE010000074.1:0-1219 GCA_964609195.1 Candidatus Woesearchaeota archaeon
TATGCGGGGAGCCGACTTCAAAAGAAACTTGCCAGGCTTGTGAATATGTTAAAGAGTTAAAGAAACATAACGCAAATTAAATTTTAATTATTCAAGACAAATTAGATACAGAATATCAAAATATTTACAAATCTGGCGAATTTTCTAAAAATCTCCAAAATTGCGGCCAGCTTTTCTTTACACAATCAGGATGAACAAAATTTGCTTTACTTTGTCTTAACATTGCAATAGCTTGAATCACTCTATGATCTCTAGTTATAACTATTCTTTCTTGAAGCTCTCTTTCCATCTCCGTTATCCTATCGCTTTCATGACCTTTTAGACTTGACCATCTCCTCTCTCCTTCTTCTGCAGTCATTAAATTAAACGCCCTAGAAAAACAGTAATCTTCTGCCTGTTGTGGAGTAAAATCCATCTTTCCTTCTTCTAACCATTGTAAATATGCAGAAGCTTGAGCAAGTATTGTCTCATCAAATCTTGGTTTCCATATTTCTCCCTTTTCTCTCATACTTTTCCAATGCTCAATTGCATCATAAGTCACTTGAAGTTTATATGGTGGTTCTGGTATAATCTCTCGATTGCCCATCAACACAGCAGCACTAGCCCACTGAGAAGTTCCATTATCAAGTTTTAACAATTCTTCTAATGGTAAATTAATTATAGAAGAATCATCACAGATTTTTCTTGTCTTTAATGTACCATGTAAAACAAACACCTTATCTCTTCCAAGTTTCCATGAAGCAAATCTCAAATATCTATACAAAGTTGCAGACTCCCCAACATCAATAGTTCTTTGTTCTCCCCATTGTGTAGAAGCCCCGTATAAAGATTGAAGATCATCACTTAATTCGTCATAATGAGATTCTAGAAATCTAACAGAATCATCATACCCATCAAATAAGTCTAATATTCCCATCCTTATCATCCATGATTTATCAAATGGGATATATCCTTTATCAATTAAATCCTGACTCATAGAGAAGAAGAAATATTAAAATATAAAAAGACATAGGTTCGCCATATTAACACCAGGTCTAATGAAATTCTATCCAATATCAGATTCTACGACTTCTTTACACATTTTGCTGCTAAGACAGTTTAAGAAACATGATTCTTGAGCAGGAGTTAAGAAATCTGAATCAGGGATATTACAAAAGATATCACAATCATCCATCTGAGCTGTAGTGCATTCTGACCAGGAAACTGTGTCAACAACTTG
>CAZSRE010000074.1:1229-2197 GCA_964609195.1 Candidatus Woesearchaeota archaeon
TGAATATTTTGATTTACTATCACACCTTCCCCAAACACCCTTAAAGCATTCTTATAACCCACTGCTTCCTGATCTTCTGTGTCAAATCCAGCAATCACAAATCGCGAAACTTTAACTGCCCTGTCAAAAACTTCAGGATCAAAAGCATATTCAGGACCAATTTCCGTGCCCCACATAACTTTATCTGGTACAGCATCTACAAGGGGTTTATAATCTATGATTGCTTCATTGATAATAGCTTTCTCTTTACTGTCAAATGTAGAAACAAATTTATTGATAGACAATTCTTTATCTTTGCTATCATATGTATAAATAATATCATTTCCGTTAACAAAAAGAATATGGGCTGCATCCATGCTAAAATAAAGATTATCATTCTCTTCTAATATTTTAATCAATTTAGGCATACTTTTGTCCAAGTCTTCTCTGTACATATGAATCAGGAATATAGTGTCAGGGTAAGCTCTGGCAATTTTTTCTACATCATCAATTTTACTGGCAACAGGATGAAACATAAGATTAATATCATTATTCTGTGCTATTTCAATAAGTTGAATTACTTTTGGATCATTATGCCTTACTTGCCATTCCTGAGTTTCAACCTCACCAAATCCTCTTATAAATCCCTTTCCCGCTACCTTTTCAGATGCTGACAAAGTATTGCTGTACATTCCGGTTAATTGTTCACCCAGATATTGTTCTACTTCTTCTCCACCAATTCCAGGATTAAAGAAAGGAATAATGCGATAAGGATGTTTTTGTGCAGCACTGATAATTTCTCCCAATCCTTGGTCGCTGACAAGTGTATCAGCCGTAGGCTCCCCTGTGATGCCAAACATTCCTATAAAAAAGTTAATGCCATTTCTATCAAGATTCTCAAAGTAAGAATCCATTGATGCAGATCCTACTTGCTCAGATGTTCCATACAAGGGACCATTATAGGCCCCATCATAAGTTAAATCCGGATT
>CAZSRE010000075.1:0-2191 GCA_964609195.1 Candidatus Woesearchaeota archaeon
TCTGCTGACTTCATGAAAAAGAAGGTTTGGATAAAGATATATGTCATGATTCCCATGAACAAACCAATGGAAACAATAATCCCGCCAGATCTTGGAAGAACAGGCTTGTCTTTCTTATTCATATCAACATCTGTCAAGCCAATTTTTCTCAGGTATCTTATAGATACTGGAGCAACTATCAAAGTTATTAGAAATGCTGCAATAGATGCAAGTAAGGTCGCATTAACCATTAAAGGAACTCTGGGCCTGTGGTATTTAAGTATTCTGGTTTAATTTTTATGCTATCTGGAATATCTACCTGCCATATTTTTAGTGGACCGATTTGCTGTCCCTGATATAATGCAAGAGGTATCTGGGATTCATCAGTATACACTATTTTGAATCCTGGAATCTGCTCTTCTAATAAATATAATCTTACCCATAGAGCTCTTCTTGCTCTTTCAGAAATATATAAGCCGCCTGCTGGGAAATTTAGATTTCTGTTCTGGACATTGCTCTCAAATGTTGGTATTAGCTTGATGCATCCTTTTATTCCATCTGCATTAAAGTTGTATTGCTGGTTGTTCATGCTTACACACTGCAATGGAATTTCTACTGCCTGATCTCTGTAAGCGAGAAATGCTGTTGGCTGGCCTGTTGCTACATTTTGCCCATTTATCTTTACTGGAAGTTTGATAGCTATTATTCCTGCTGCACCTTTAGGATACAGCTTTCCCTGATAGATAAAGTCTTCATCTAAGGGAGCACCACCCTTGTAAATATAGACTGTTTCATTCCTGGTCTCCTGAACATCTTTTGGGTCTACAGAGAATACAGGAATCTGCGAGTATCTGTCCAGATTCTCATCTGAGCCAATGTTAGAGTATGCCGGATATTTTCCTACGTCTGTCGGATCTATCAAGAGATAATTAGAGTCATGTGTTTTCATAAACACTAATGCTTCTTCCTCGTCTGGTGTTGTTAATACATATCTGGCAACTAAGGTATCCCAGTAAGCAATATTATTACCTCCATCCACTATTGTTGCTCTCTGGCCGCCTGTCTGCACCCAGTAACCATAATCCCACCAATGGGTAAATACTGCGTCTTCCGGGGTATTCTTTCTTACCCAAGCCATGGCATTCTGCCACTGATCATTATATGCAGGTCCTGTGTATCTTGCAGAGCTGCTCGTGGATTTTGCAAAATTTACTAATAAACCTGTGTTAATTTTACCTAGGTTAATTGGTACAAAGAGAATTAAGATAATAGCAATTATTATAGAGTATTTGTAGACTTTATCTAATTTTAAGGTTTTTTGGAAGCTTTCTACTATTATATAGGAAGCCAGGATTGCTGTTACAGGAACTAATGTAAAGAACAGTCTTATAGCACCTCTTGCTGCTACAATCATAAGCAACATCCAGATAAACAGGAAAACATAGTTCTTGTTAAGTTTTGTAAGCTCTTCGAACAACTCTTTATTCTTCAGATAGCTGTACAGGTACATTATTACGAAGAATGATATGAATGCAATCAGAGAGCCTACGTAAAGGAAATTTGATATGAATGTTTCTCCGTTAAATACTTTAGAGCTGCTTGCATATCTTGTTGGTATGAATAATACCAAGAATGATATGTAGATTGCTGTAAGCTTCCACTGCAATTTCTTCAATGGCCTTGTCATCTGGTAGAATAGATAGACAGATCCTGCCAAGAAGATGATGAGATACGTCCAGGAAAAATTGCTGATCCAGTCTGTAAAATATGGCTGATAAGACTCTGCTACTGTCAATGTCAACCTTCCAAGACCGAATGGATGTATCAATGAATCTTTGACGCTTGCTATCTTATCAAATATGAATGTTGGAGATATGAAGATTGCTGTAGATAATGCTGCTACTATAAATGCAAGCAATAATGAAGAAAAGCCTAGGGGAATTTTTTGAGTAATCTTATTCCTGAAGTTTTCAAATCGTTTTGTATGCAGCACTAGCAATATAATGCCAACCAATAATGCGAAATATGCCACCCCTGTCGTGATTGAGAACAGCATGACTTGAAGAATGCCTTTTATGCCATATCTAAAAATCATCAATATTAATGTTGCTGGAACAAGCCAGGATGCATATACATAAACATCTTTCTTTGTGAACCTATCCAGGAATATGCTTATCAACGAGTTCAATGCTATAAGCATGAATACAAAATT
>CAZSRE010000076.1:0-2148 GCA_964609195.1 Candidatus Woesearchaeota archaeon
TTGGGTATTAATCTCCCTAAAGAAATCAGAGATGAAAAAATTGAGGAAAGGCTAGATAAGTTCTTATTGCCCCACATAGGAGTAACTAAAAAAGACAGATTGTTAAAAGCTTATAATCTCTGCAAATTAATAAAAAGATTCCTGATGGTAACAAAGGACAACCTGCCAGTTGAGTCCAAAGACCATTACACAAACAAGAGATTAAAATTATCAGGAGATTTGTTAGCTGACTTATTAAGAACTAATATGAGGGTTTTAGTCAATGATATCCTGTATAATTTCCAAAGGCTAGTTAAAAGAGGAAAGTTACAGTCAATAAGAATAATCATCAGAGACAAACTGCTTACATCAAGGATAAAGTCTGCAATGGCTACTGGATCATGGACAGCAAGTAGAAAAGGTATTAGCCAGAACATAGACAGAACAAATTTCCTAGCAACAACTTCACATCTACAAAGGGTAAATTCTTTGCTAAATACTACTCAAGAAAACTTTGAAGCAAGAGCCTTGCATACAACACACTGGGGCAGATTATGTGCAGTAGAAACTCCAGAAGGAACGTCTATAGGATTAAGAAAAAATCTTGCTTTGCTATGCAATATATCTGCAGAAGATGTACAAGAGGACAAGATAAAAAAATCTTTAGAGGGTTTAGGATTAAAACTAAAAAAATATGGCTGATGTAATAATTAACGATGTCTTTGTTGGAAACGTTGATAATCCTGGAGAGTTTGTCAACCATATAAAAGAAGAAAGAAGGGCTAATAAACTCCCCCAAGTTCTTAGTGTAAACTACAACAAAGATTATGATGAAGTCCATGTTATTACTTCCAAAGGAAGAGCAATAAGACCACTAATAATTGTTAAAGATGGGAAATCCTCTCTTACACAAGATCATATTAAGAAGTTAGAGAAAGGTGAGATAAGCTGGGATGCATTAGTTTCCCAAGGCATTATTGAATATCTGGATGCGAGTGAAGAAGAAAGTGTTCTAACTGCACTAAAAGAAGAAGATTTAACAAAAGATCATACCCATTTAGAAATATCCCCTGTTTTATTGCTTGGGGTGGCATCTTCTTTAGTCCCATATGGTAATTTTACAAATCCAGTAAGACTAGAGATGGGAACTAAGGTTTCAAAACAATCTCTAGGATTATATACTGCAAATTATTTAATAAGAATGGATACAGACAGCAGCATTTTACATTATCCGCAAATCCCTTTATTAAACTCTTTTATCTATGATACAATAGGCTATAACAAACATCCTGCTGGTCAAAATTTAGTTATCGCTGTAATGAGCTATGAAGGGTTTAACATGGAGGATGCTATTATTCTAAACAAAGGTTCTATAGACAGGGGAGTTGGAAGATCAACTTACTTTATTCCATATGTTTCTGAAGAACTAAGGTATTCTGGGGGATTAGTTGATGAAATTGGTCTAGTGGATAAGGACGTTAAAGGTTATAGATCTGAAGATGATTATAAATATTTAGAAAAAGATGGCATAACTTCTGTTGAAGTCAGTCTAAAGCCAGACCAGGTTATCATAGGAAAAACATCACCACCAAGATTTTTAGGAGAAGTTGAGGAATTTAGTATTGCTGCATCGACTAGAAGAGAAGCCTCCTCTATTATAAAACAGGGAGAAGAAGGGATTGTAGATATGGTTGTTATAACAGAAAATGAAGATGGCAACAAATTTGTACAAGTAAGATTAAGATCGCAGAGAATTCCAGAAGTTGGAGATAAATTTGCATCACGTCATGGACAAAAAGGCGTAGTTGGCTTGATTGTTTCAGAGGTTGATATGCCATTCACATCAACTGGCATAAAGCCAGATCTCATATTCTCACCCCATTCAATACCGCCTAGAATGACTGTAAATCATTTATTAGAGGTAATTGCTGGAAAAACAGGCGCTTTGTCTGGAAACTTTATTGACGGAACTTCTTTTGACAGCAGATCAGAAGATGATATCAGAAAAGAATTGCTAACTCTAGGCTTTAAAGAAAACGGTACAGAAACAATGTATAATGGCATTACAGGAGAGAAATTCAAAGTCCAGATATACATAGGAAACATGTATTACTTTAAACTTCAGCATATGGTAGCAAACAAAATTCATGCAAGAGCATCAGGAAGAAT
>CAZSRE010000077.1:0-1810 GCA_964609195.1 Candidatus Woesearchaeota archaeon
AGTGAGATGAAAAAGAATTTGATTTATTGGATACCTGCATATCTTGTAGCTGTTATAATATTTTATTTTTCATCTTTGAGCTATCCTTTGGGACAGGGCGGTGGAACTGGATTTAGCGGCTGGATGCTACATATAATGGAATATACTGTTTTTAGCTTTACAGTATATTTTGCTTTCCTGAAAGACGATAGATTTGAAAATAAGAAGATGAGCACATTGATTTTCATATTACTTTTTGCTGTAAGCGATGAGGTGCATCAATTATTTGTTCCGGGGAGGGTGGGAGGAAGCTTATTTGATATAGGTATGGATCTTATTGGAGGAGTATTTGTAACCATGTTCAGCTTCATAGTTTAAGGTAGTATCTTATACCTAGTATTAATTAGGCCCCATTCAACAAGTAATAGAATTATAGCAAGGACCAAAGATAATATTGATAGGTTAAAAGACACTTTCTTATTTGTCAACTCGGCCATTCCTTTATATGCCTCAGCCAATTCGTTGTTGTTTCTTGCTAAAGAATATATCCCCGATGTTTCTTCTGATATTCTTTTAAGAGTTTCTTCGTCTAAAGTAAGAGTTAACTCGTTTCCTATATTTCCACCAGAGACCGTTCCTATACCTATAGTGTTTATTGTAACTTTGTTAGCATTTGCATAATTTATAGCATCATCTATAGTCTCTCCTACATTTGTCCTACCATCTGTAAGAAGTATTATTACCTTTGCATTCTTGCTTGATGCTAATAAGTTTGAGGCTGTTACTATTGCTTCCCCTATGTCTGTACCACCTATTCTTTTTGCTTGTATGATTGAGATTGCTTGCCTAACAGAACTGCGCTGGTTTGTTAATTGAGAATCTACAAAACTAGTCCCTGCAAATGAGATAACTCCAACGTTTGTATTCGATGGAATAGAATCTAGAAAAAGCAGAGCAGAACTTTTTGCAGCTTCTAACCTATCTGGAGAGTAGTCATCTGCCAACATGCTTGATGACGCATCGATAGCCAGAACATAGTCTGAATTAGAAGTTAATGTTGTATACCACAATATGCTTCCAGACGCTGCCAATATGGCTAACAATAGAATTACTGATCTGGTTATCAATATTGAAAAGTTTTTTGTAACAAGCTTATCTCCCGTAACTTTCTCTATTGCCGGGAAGTTAGCAAACTTTAATGCTTTCTTGCCGGTGTACTTAATACTAAGGAAATGAGTAAATATCAGGATAGGTATGCTAAGCAGAAACCACAAATAATTTGGATGTGTAAATACTATCTCCATTTCTTCTTCCTCCTTCCGAACAGCTCTGTTAAAGGTTCTAGAAATGGCTTGTCTGTAGTTATCTCTCCGAAATCAGCACTTGTTTTTATGAATTCCTGTTTCACAAATTCTTCTTCCTCTTTTGTATACTGGCTATATTTATCTTTAATTACTGATGTATCTACAATAATCCTCTTTCCTGTCTCAGGACTTTCCAGTGTTATCTTATAGTTCTCTGGAAGTTCATGATCTCGTGGATCGCGAATCATCAAGGCTATAACATCAAATTTTTGCGAAGCTACTTTTAGAAGATACTGCCAATCTTTGCCAAGGTTGATAAAATCAGAAATGATGATTAGGAGAGACTCTTTTTTTGCGTTATACAATGCAAAATTTAATGCATCTTTTAGATTGAAACTGTTGCCGTAATTATTATTGTCAAGAAGAACATTAGCTATCTTGTAAAATTGCTTGTCACCATTTGCAAGAGGAATTACTTTTACTGTTTTGCTGTTGAATGTTATCAAAGATACGTTGTCATTTGCTCT
>CAZSRE010000077.1:1820-2113 GCA_964609195.1 Candidatus Woesearchaeota archaeon
ATAGCGTAGGACAATGAAGCTATCAGCTCTGTAGCATACCTGCTCTTTAGTTTCTCTGTAGAACCAAACAACATTTTAGCGCTTGTATCCAATAAGAAAGTCACATCTAAATTTCTCTCTTCTACAAGTTCTTTTACAAGCACCTTATTTGTCCTAGCAGATGCTTTCCAATCTATTAACCTTGAGTCATCTTCTGGAGTGTATTCTCTGTAAGATTCAAACTCTAAGCCACGCCCACGGAAAACACTTGTATAATTACCAATGAATTTAGAGGTTACAAGAGTTTTTACAAG
>CAZSRE010000078.1:0-2091 GCA_964609195.1 Candidatus Woesearchaeota archaeon
AAAAGCGTTGACGGAAAGAGCCTTGAGGGAAAACAACCCTTTAAAAAAGCGTTGACGGAAAGCCCTCTGGAAGAACATGAGAAAACTAGCTATTTATGATAGAGGAGCGTCTGGGTTAGTTTCTAATTGCCCGTCTTTTGGAGGTGCTGACACACCATAAGTTGCCGGCGTGACATATACCCATTTGTCTATAGCATCAAAAGACTCCTGATAATAAACATTTAGCAACTCTTGAAGGGCTGTTTTAGAGAGCCTTAATATTACTATATTACAGTTGCTTGGATTATAGATGCCTGTATCGCATGTTGGATTGTAGAAAGCATCTGTTACAGGATACCAATGTTCTATCAAATCACGCTTTGTTTCATAGCTGTCCTTATAGATGTTTATATCAACCATGAAACACTGCTCGCCAGAAGGAAGGCTTGGTATGTTGCAAGTAGCTTCTCTAAAAGCCAGGTCAGATATGACAAAGCTGTTCCTGAGCAGCATAAGGTCTAGATTAGATAAATCAACTGACAGTGTGCTTTCTGCTATCACTACATCCTTGATGTCTGATGGTATCCATGAGAATTTTGGATTATTTGCATCTACAGAGAATCCAAGTGGAATTATCGTCTCACTTGTTGTGGTTGTTTCAGCAAGGCTGACTGCGGATGTTACTAATTGATTTGTGAATATCTCGCTTGGCTTCTTAGCCCTGCCAATCTCCTTCCTTATAGTATAGACTCCAGAAACCTCTAAAGGCCTTGGAGTTGGGGTCTTCTTATATTCCTGCCATTTATGATTCTCTAGCTTGTATGCTGTGGATGTTGCAGTATCCAGCTTGAGAATGCTGCCATCTTTCAATAAGTATAAGGCTTCTGAAGGATCATATTCTGAGAACATGGCATAGTTCCATGATTTTCCATTGTTTTCTGTGAAGTAAACCTTGTTCCTTACTGCAAGGTATAATTTTCCTTCTGATACTGGCTGGAATGAGTAAAGATGATTGTCTATTGCCAATGTCCTTGACTCTGCAGATGATAATGACATTGGAACAGCTAGCAAGAATATTGCAAGTATTGTTAATGATACTTTAAACCCCATATAGGATATATATGTTAATTGTAGTATATATATTTTATGTTATCTTTGTGCAGAGGTTATTACTACTAATCATTTATCTCAGACCATCCTCTTATTAATAAACGAAAGTTATATATATTAGTAACCTATGTTAATTATATGATACCACTGATATTAAGGCTAAAGAAAGAAGCCCATAAGAAGATAGCAATAGCACAGGATCTATTAGTTCAGGAGATGTATAATGTTTTTAGTGATGCTATCATTCATGGAGGGACAGCGATATGGAGATGCTATAAAGGCAATAGATTTTCTGAAGATGTGGATGTGTATCTAAAAAGAGATATAGAGAAGATTAACCTGCTTTTCAAGAACCTAGAAAAGAAAGGCTTTGCTGTCAGAAAAAAGAAAATAGGAGAGAACAGCTTATTTTCCTTGCTTGAGATAAATAGAGTTATAGTTAGTTTTGAAGCGGTATTCCAAAAAAAGGATGCTGTATTAAAAGAATATGAAACTGTTGAGGGAAATTTAATTACAGTATATACTCTAGCAGCGGAGGAGCTTATAAATGAAAAGACCAAGGCTTATCTGGATAGGCTAAAGGTCAGGGATTTGTATGATGTATTCTTTTTGTTAAGATATGTCCAGGATAAAGACAGGATTAAAAACATACTTTTAACTCTAATAAAAGAATTCAAAAAACCCAGTGATGAGAAAGAGCTGAGGACATTGATTCTAGAAGGCTTGACTCCAAGTGTTGAGGATATGCTCAGCTATATAAAAAATTATAAGGCATAAAATGGGAAGGGAAAAACATCTTAAAAATGTCTTGGCCTTGTTTAAGAAAAGCCCTGTAGTTAACTATAGATCAATTGAGATGATAGCAGGAAAACAATATGCAAAGCAACTAATAAGAAACCTGGCATTAAAAGGAGAGATAAAGAAACTGGCTAAAGGCAATTATACAATTCATGATGAAAATTCGCTAAGTGTCTTTTGTTTCAAGCCTGCATATCTAGGCTT
>CAZSRE010000079.1:0-2047 GCA_964609195.1 Candidatus Woesearchaeota archaeon
GTATAGGAAAAGAACCTCCTAGATTAGCTCAGAGCAATAATCTTATTTTATCTGAAATAAATATCGAGCAGCTGGGAAGGGTCTTTTTTGATGATGCCTTGTATAATTTGTTCTCATCAAGATTTACTAGCGTGATAGAAAACAGCCAGGATAGCAGGGTTGATGTTAATGGCAGTCTAGATATCCAGAATAATAATCTAGTGTTGCAAGTTGGCAAAGATGTGCAAATCATCACTGGATTTTATGGGCAGAATGGAGCAACTAAACCTAAGGTAGACATACTCATAGACTCACAATTTGCTGATTATAATAATAAGATAGGCCATTGCGCTGACAATATAAGAAACTATGATGAGGATGAGGTAGATTGTGGCGGAGAATGCCTGGCATGCGTCGCAAATAATGCAGATTATACACTACTCTTTGCATCTTTAATAGTCATAGCAGGTATGTTTGCTGTTTACGTGTTTACAAGGAGATCTAGCATGAGACATAAGAGAACAACTGTTAAGAAAGAAAAAATAAGCTTTGAAGACATGGGACATAGCATAGCAGGCCAAATAAAATTGCTAAGGAATAACATATCAGATGAAAACATGGATAAAACCCTGGATTCTCTGTCAGGTTTAATAAGAAGCTATTTCAAGAACTTGTTCCATATCAAATATAACTTCACTTATTTTGAACTGAAAAATGAGCTAGTAAACAGAAAAGTAAATGCTGGGATGAAAGAGAAAATGCTTAAGATGTTTAAAAAAATCTCTAATGCAGAATATGGAAGCTACAAATTAGACAAGAAAGAGCTAGCTGAGCTGATAAATGAAGCAGTACACATAATAGACAGCTTTGAGCTTAGAGATAGCTCATGACTTAAGTTCATTAATGAATCTGTTTACTGTTTTTACAAGATGCTCTGGCTGCGTCTTAAGTATCTCGGAAGTTTTCGCTAATAACTCTCTATCAGAAAGATTAAATTCTTCTTTAGACTTGAATATAATCTCTATTTCCTTACCTTTCTTTACCTTTTGCTTCCAAAGCTCAAATAACTCTTGTGTTCTTGATGGTACTTGCTTTTTGCTGACTTTAAGAATAGATGCAAGCTCATCAAGCAATCCTGATTCTTTCTTTTCTTCTTCTAATGCTCTTTTGCCGGCGACAAATTCTAGCCTGATGATTGAATCTGATATCTTTGTAGCCTTAAGTATCTTTATCTTCATGGCTTCTGAGGTGTTATCCAGGTGTGTGCCTCCGCAACATTCAACATCTGTATTCTTTATGTTGACTATCCTTAGCAACTTGCCTGGAACTGCCGGACCCTGATATATTGCAAAACCAAACTTCTTTTCAGCAATGTTTCTTGGCATAAAGCTCTTTTCTATGTGTATCTTAGCCTTGATGATTCTGTTGGCTTCTTCTTCTATCTTTTTTATTTCTTCTTCGCTAAGGCTCTTGAAATGAGTAATATCCAGTCTGGCTTTGTCTATATCCTTGAATGCACTTGCCTGATTAATATGCTTGCCAAGGACATTTCTGGCTGCTGCATTAAGTATATGTGTAGAGGTATGGTGGTGGGCCAGCTGTAACCTTCTGTCCAGGTCTATCTTAACTTCAACTAGAGCGCCTTCTTTGAATTTAGGATGATCCTTTAGCTTATGGACTATTACATTTCCTTGTTTGAAAACATCAAGGAATTCTTGGCCTTTTATCGCTCCAAGATCATGAAGCTGGCCACCTGAAGTGGGATATGCAATAGTCTGATTTAATATAATATTGCTGCCTATTATCTTCAGGACTTTAGATTTACATTTTGCTAGTTTGTAATCTTTATAATATAGCTGCTTGGTGTCTGGAATATCGTCTAAGGGCAGTTTTTCTTCTTTCTTTGTAGCATGAACCTGCACTGTCTTTTCATGCCTCTCAGAAACTTTTGAATAGAAATCATTTGGGATGATTACCCTCTTGTTTATTTTTTCTGCTTCTTCCTTAACTAGCTCTGGGGAGATTCCCTGGCTGTCATATAGTTCTATAAGCTTTGATTCTGTTATGT
>CAZSRE010000080.1:0-1918 GCA_964609195.1 Candidatus Woesearchaeota archaeon
CAAACATTTCAGCAACTGGAAGCTTAGCCTTTAATGTTAAATGCTCTCCTTCTTGCGTCATGTCTAGTAACTGCCCTCTTTTATTTTGTGCAAGTTTAGAAAGCTCTCCCATGTATTCTAAAGGAGCTTCAATCTGTACTACCTGCAGAGGCTCAAACATAATAGCATTAGCGTTAATCATAGCATCTCTGATAGCATCCCTTACAGCTGGCAGAACTTGAGCAGGACCTCTATGGATAGCGTCTTCGTGTAATTTACAGTCATTTAATCTTACTAAGACCTTGACGCAAGGCTCTTTTGCTAATGGACCATTAGACATTATTTCCTCAAAAGCATCCAATAGCATCTCCATTACTTCTCCAACATGAATTACTCCTCTTGTATTGTCAATAAAGAGGTTTCCTTTGAATATGTCTGTGACTTTTCTTGCTTCTTTTGCATCCAATCCTAGTCCTACAAATTTATCCCATATCTCCCTGTCTTTTTTTCTTACTCTGCCTGTTTTTAACTCTCCTGATTTTATTGCTTCATAAATATTATCTGGCAAGGGCTCTACAGTAAGGTAGAATTTATTGTGCTTGTTTGGGGATTTTCCTTCAACTTCTATAGATTTTTTCTTTATAGTTTCTCTGTAAACTACTATTGGCGGTGATGAGATAACATCTAGTCCTTTTTCTGTTTTTATCCTGTTTATCTTGACCTCTAAATGCAACTCCCCCATTCCTGATAATAGGTTTTCCCCTGTTTCTTCATTAATTTGTATAGTAATGGTAGGGTCTTCTTTGTTTACTTGTTTTAAAATTTCTACTAATCTTGGCAAGTCAGAAGGTTTTTTTGCTTCTATAGACATTGTAATTACAGGCTCAAAGATATGTTTTATTTCCTCAAATGGCTCTATTGGCTTTGATGAGACCGTCTCGCCTGTAAAGATTCCTCTTAATCCTGTTAATCCAATTATGTTACCAGCTGGTACAGAGTCTATTGTTTCTCTTTTTGCTCCATTGTAAACAGAAACCTGCTGTAATCTAACATCTTTTTTAGCTTGATTCATATAGATATCTTGTCCTTGCTTCATAGTCCCTGAGAATAATCTTCCAGCTGCTACTTCTCCAGCATGCTTGTCAATAACGATCTTTGTGCATATAAAAGCGACCGGACCATTTGGATCACAATTTATCAAAGCCTTGCCTTCCTCACTTTCTTTATCTCCTCTCCAGATAGTTGGTATTCTGTATTTTTGTGCAACAATTGGATTTGGCAGGTGTTTTATAACCATTGAAAGAACTACTAGATGCAATGGAGCTTCTTTTCCCAAGCCTTTATACTTTTCACCTTCTTGATAATGCTCTATTATATTTTTAAAACTAATATTTGTTTTTTTCATGAATTCAAAGTTTAAAGCCCATTTATGGAATGCTGAGCCAAAAGAAACACTGGAATCTTTAACTGAAACATGCCATGCGCTTTTAAATTCTTCAGGAGCAATTGATGTTATTAATTTATTAATATCATTTATGATTTTTATGAATCTTTCCTGCATTTGTTCAGGCGTTAATTTAACTTCTTTTATTAATCTGTCAACTTTGTTTATGAATAATGTTGGTTTTACCCTTTCTTTTAATGCTTGTCTTAAAACTGTTTCTGTTTGGGGCATTATTCCTTCAACAGCATCTACTAGAACTATGCAGCCGTCTACTGCCCTCATTGCTCTTGTTACATCCCCACCAAAATCAACATGGCCTGGAGTATCTATTAAGTTAATTAGATATTCCTTGCCTTCATAATCATGTACCATAGATACATTGGCTGCATCTATTGTAATTCCCCTTTCTTGCTCATCTTCATGGAAGTCAAGAACCAATTGTTTTCCAGCTAATTCTTCAGACATCATGCCAGCTCCAGCTATTAGATTGTCTGA
>CAZSRE010000081.1:0-1907 GCA_964609195.1 Candidatus Woesearchaeota archaeon
CCTGGCCAACTTGAGGGGCTAGTGGCTTAGTGCCTGCGCGCGTTCAAATCGCGTCTCCCGCATATAACCTTTTAGGAAAAGGTTAGCGAAAATAAGCAAAAAACAAAAATGATGAAACTAGAACATCCTCAGGAAATTGAAGTTTGGTATGTAATTCCTGCTGTTAAGAGAGAGCTTGCAAACTCAATGATTAAAGATTATGGATTAAGCCAGAAGAAAGTAGCAGATGTGCTAGGATTGACAGAGTCAGCAGTGTCACAATATGTAAACTCTAAAAGAGCACATGAGCTAGAGTTTAATGATGAATTTAAGACCTTGATAAAAGAATCTGCTAAAGATGTAATGGAAGGAAAGCATAGCATGGTTAGAGCGATACAGATGATATGTGACAAGTACAGGAGAACAAAAGAAATTTGTGATGTTCATAAGAAATTCGGAGTAGTCTATCAGGAAAATTGCAAGGCTTGCGAGGGATACTATGACTAATCTTGAAATAAAGAACCTGCATGTAAATGTTGGAATGAAAGAAATAGTCAAGGGACTAAACCTTATGGTAAAGGCAGGGGAAGTGCATGCTATTATGGGTCCAAATGGATCTGGCAAGAGCACACTGTCATTCGCGATAATGGGGCATCCTAGATATAGTGTTACAAATGGGAATATATTTGTTAATGGAGAAGATATCACAGATAAGACTGCAGATTTGAGAGCTAAGGCTGGATTATTCCTTGGATTCCAGTATCCTTTTGAGGTTGCAGGTGTTAATTTTTCCAATTTTATCAGGACAGCTTATAGAAGCGTATACAAAACATCTCCTGTAATCTTTGAGTTCCAGAAGATGATGGATGAGCATGCAAGAAAACTAGGGATTGAGCATGTGTCCAAGAGATATTTGAATGATGGATTTTCAGGCGGAGAGAAAAAGAAAGGAGAGATGCTGCAGATGCAGATGCTTTCCCCAAAGATAGCAATATTAGATGAGATAGACTCTGGATTAGATATAGATTCTCTTAAGACTGTTGCTGCAACCATACAAGAACATGTTGCAAATGGCGGAAGCGCGTTGATCATAACTCATTATAGAAGAATACTAGATCACATCAAACCAGATTATGTTCATGTCATGATTGACGGAAAGCTAGCAATGTCTGGGGATTCTACATTGCCTGGCAAGCTGGAAGAGAAAGGATATAGCTGGCTACGGGAGATAGAAGAATGAAGCAAGAAACTATGCAAGAAGTAAGAGAAATAGATCTTGCTAAATATGACTTTAAAGACTCTGAAGACCTTGTTACAAAATTGCCTAAGGGATTATCAAGAGAACTAGTAGAAGAGATTTCAAGGATAAAGAAAGAGCCAGAATGGATGAGAGAATTAAGATTAAAGGCTTATGATCAATTTATCAGCAAACCATTGCCTACGTGGGGTCCAGACCTGAGCGAGATTAAATTCGACGAGTTGACTTATTTTATAAGGCCTGATGCTAAAAATGTAAGAAACTGGGATGAAGTTCCTAAAGAAATCAAAGATACATTTGATAAGCTAGGAATTCCAGAGGCTGAGCAGAAATACCTTGCCGGAAGCGTTGCACAGTATGAGAGCGAGACTGTTTACTATAATATTAAGAAACAGTGGGAAGACAAGGGTGTAATCTTCTGTGATATGGATACTGCTGTGCAGAAATATCCTGAACTTGTTAAAAAATACTTTATGAGGGCTGTGCCAATAACAGACAATAAATTTGTTGCCTTGCATGCTGCTGTATGGAGCGGAGGAAGCTTTACTTATGTTCCTGCTGGAGTGAAGATAGACCAGCCCTTGCAGACATATTTCAGAATGAATGCTGCTAATGAAGGGCAGTTTGAACACACTCTCGTCATAGCTGATGAGGGAAGCAAGGTACATTA
>CAZSRE010000082.1:0-1889 GCA_964609195.1 Candidatus Woesearchaeota archaeon
TTACAATGAGCTATTGCACGGGCTAGAACATCCTAACTTAGAGGCTCATTTCGGCGTTGGTCTTAAAAAGGCAGGAAATTATGTTGAACTATGCGATTTTATTGAGGGGCACAACGCTCAATTGACTTGGCCAAGAATATTTTCAGGTCTTCCAGTAATTGGACAATATACAAGATCTTCAAATGAAAAATCAAAAGAATTTGCAAGAAGGAATTCTAAACCATACATCTCAACATCAGATGCCCATAGAATTCAAGATGCCGGTATTGCTGCGATAAGCTTCGATAATGGTTTAATTAATACCTCAAATGAAGGCGCTCTTTTAGCCAGTCTGAAAAGTATGATAAAACATAGTAAATTTGAGAACATTGAAGGTTACGAAAGCCTACTAGGCTGGTTTAATTGGACCTCTAAATTTAAAATAGGTTTAATGACTAAAGGCTATAAGAAAACCTCTTAATTAATTCCCTCAAAAAACTTCTCCTCAGAATCAATGCAGAATGCAAACCTCTCTAAAAGCATTCGCCCATCAGTATCCAATACCATCGCAAGCTTCTCACAATCTTTGGCATCTAGAGCCCTCCTTATGGAGTTCCAATATCCTCTAAGTTGCCTATGTTTCTCAGAAAGACTCTTTTCAGGTATTAAGTTATTCTTTTTAGCATATTCCTTTATCAAAGCATCTTCTCTCTTCTCATGATTCTCCCAGATTTCGTCTAGTCTCTTAAAATGATGTCCAAATTTTCTATAATCAACAGAACTTCCCCCATTAATGAATCTCTCAATTTCCAAGAACATCTCTTTCATCTTAATATGTTCTTCTTTTAGTAAACTAACCGCTTCTTGCATAAAAATAGACAGAAACACTGTTTTTTATACTTTGTCCTTTTAAATATTAAAACATAATTTTATCTAAACACAATCTTCTTAACAATAAAGATAGCAATAAGCCCTGTTGTAAACAATTGTATTATGGGCGATAATCCAAACCCAAATATTGTCGGCATAAGAGGGCTATAGCTCCATTTATGAAGAAGAAATACTCCTCTATATTCAACCCATAAAGCAAATGCAAAGCACAATCCTCCAAAAATCCAGATTTTCTTATTGTTTAATTTATTTATCCATAAATAATCTTTCAACATAAAAGCAGTTATAATATAAATTCCAAGAATCATTAATGCATCAACCGAAGATACATGATTCATAAGCAAAACATATTCTCTTAAATTAAAATTAGGCAAATTAAAAAGAAAAACTGAATGAAAAGATTCCCAGACAAAATTAAGAAAATAAGAAAATATTACAAGTAAAGTCAAGCCTATAATAAATCTAACTAACTTCTTCTCATTATCTCTAAGCACACCTACATCTTTTTTCATTTCAATCTCCTTAATACAAACTATTGAGGCAAAATTATCCCTCAATACGCTATTTTAAAAAAAATAAAAATAAAAATAAAAATATTTACAGCTCGGCATCAATAGCCTGCTTGAATGACTCATAAGGCATAGCACCGCTTATGGCCTTTCCATTAATAATAAATGATGGTGTTCCTTGTACTCCATCTTGCGAACCCTCATTAAAGCTCTTCTGTACAATGCTTGCCATCTTGCCTGAATCTAAACAGCTATCAAACTTCCCGCCGTCTGCGCCAACGTCTCTGGCCCATTTCTTCAAGTTTTCTAGACTAAGACTCCCCTGTCCCTCAAATATCTTATCATGCATCTTCCAGTATCCTTCATCTCCCTCTAAATCACGTACACAATGTGTAGCTTCAGCTGCTTTTTGAGCATTAGGATGAATACTAGATAACGGAAAGTCTTTCAAAACATATTTTACTTTTCCAGTATCAACATAGTCTTTCACTATCTGCCCATATGTCTGAC
>CAZSRE010000083.1:0-1808 GCA_964609195.1 Candidatus Woesearchaeota archaeon
AGGCCTTGGCCTTAGCCTCTCCCTCTGCTTTTTTCCTCATCTGGCTTAATGTATATGGCTCTTTTACCTTCTTCTTTATAGTAAATAATGGCTTGAACGGACTATAGACTTCTTTAAAGCCTGAGCCGATTGACCTGAAAGGAATTGATAGATCAAGCTCATAGGGAACCTTAGCTTTTTTCTTGTCTTCTTCCTTGACTTCTTTAATATACTTGTCTATATCTTCTCTCAATTCTGATAAGGGAGTGCCAACCATCTCTTCGATAAGATCAAGGCCTTCATATAATTCCTGATCTTTCAAAAATTCCAGGTCATCGTTAGTCATTGCATATGCCTTAATGTCTATCCTTGTCCTTCCAGAATGTATAAACTGCACTCCTGACTGCGTTCTGGTTGTCATTGGAACTGTCCTGTACCTCAAAACTACCTCGATGCAAGCATAGTACTCTTTCTTACCGACTTCTCCGACCTTATTCTTTGCAAACAATGAAAGCTCTAATACCATGTTGTTGAATGCATTAACTATATCTGGAGAGGTGAGGTCTCTCATGCCTAGCTGCTGCGCTGCCTTTAGATAAGGCTTTGTCCAGTTTGCATATAATTTTAATGATGCTAACTGGGATTTAAGATAGCTTTTTTCTATGTTATACCTCTTTGTGAGCTCTTTTTCACTAAGGTCTATCCATGTAAAGAATTCCTGCAATCTTGGAGCCAGTATTCTTCTTACCCTGTCATTAAGGTCAATTTTTCTCTTGTCATTTGCCTCTTTAACGTTCTTGGCAACCATGAATGCATCTCTTAATGTTACAAATTGCAATTGCTGAGCCATGTTATTGATTGACCCCCTGCCCCTCTTGATATCAACCTGGTCCATCCAGAGCTGTTTTAACTCTAATAATCCTGTGTCTGCCTCTTCTTTATTTTTTGAATGATATTTCTTATACATATCTAATCTGATTTCAAACTCCTTAAGATCATAGATAAGATTAATGAGGCTGCGAACTACTGTGTTGATTGTCTGCATCATCTTCATGGCCTGTTCCTGCATCCTTGTTGCCCTTGCTCCAGACTCTCCGAAGAAACTGGATGTTACAGATGCTTCGTAATCATCTTTTGTTTTTGACACATCCATTGCCAGGCCATTATACCTGTCCCTTAGGAAATCAAGAATCCAGAAATATATGTGCTCCATGCCTTCTCCTAGTGAGTCATATATCAATGAGAACTGAACGTCTTTTTTCAATACTGGAGTCTTGACTAAGCCAGCGGATTTTACAGCCTCTATAAGCTGCTTTCTAAGCTCTGATTTCAGATGAGGATTCTTGTCAATCTGCTCTTTCAGAAATGCTTTTTTATCTGCCTTTTTCTCCAGCTCTTTTTTTATAGTCTCTAATTCAGACATCATAATATTTATATGCTGGAAGTTTTTAAACATTTTGGTATGGAAAAAATAAATTCTATGTTAACCTTCGCTGGATTAGTTGCATTAGACCAGGTTAGCAAGCTAGCTCTTACTGATAAAAAATATGGCATAATCAATTATCAGATTAATTATGGCGCTGCATTTAGCATTCTACAAGGATATAGATGGCTGTTTATCATTATAGCAATAATTGTAATGATTGCATTAGCTGTTTATTATAAATATGCTGAGAAAAAGCTTCCAATCATACTTATAATGGCTGGAACTGCCGGAAATGCAATTGACAGGATATTTCTTGGATATGTTAGAGACTTTATTGATTTAAAAATGTGGCCTGTATTTAATCTGGCTGACTCGATAAACCTGATAGGGGCTATATGGCTGG
>CAZSRE010000084.1:0-1788 GCA_964609195.1 Candidatus Woesearchaeota archaeon
AGGTAGCATGGACTTAAAGTCTAAAGCAAAGGATTTTCTTAAAGATAAGTGGAATATTGCATTTCTAGTCTTGTTATTAATTGCTATAATAATAAGAGTAAGATATATGTTTTCTGATAGTATGTGGCCAGATGAGGCATTGTACGTCTGGTATGGATATAAATTGCTGCATTCTCCTGGCTATTTATTCTCAACAGAATTTACCCATACAATATCTTACTTTCCAAGCATATTAATAGCATTCTTTAGCATATTCACAAGCAGCTTTGCAGCTGGGAAGATAACTGCATTGCTGTTTGGGATTGCTGGAATTGTATTTGTTTACTTGCTTGGAAAAGAGATGAAAGACGGATTTGTAGGATTACTTGCTGCAATATTCCTGAGCTTTAATCCAATACACTGGTTCTATACAGATAGAGTGTTATTGGATGCACCATTGACTGCTATGTTCATCGTCACTGCATATTGCCTGATAAAGTTTGACAAGCACATGGGAAGAAAATGGGCATTGTACCTTGCCGCTGCCATGGCGTTAACAATGTACACAAAAGTCACTGGAATACTAGTAATCCCTATAGTTGGATTGTACTTCTTATTATCACATCAGAAGAATGTATTAAAACTTTTTAAGAGAAAAGATTTCAGATGGCTGATAGCTGGATTTGTATTAATGATAGCTCCATTATTTATTATAAACCTGGTTAATTTTGGAGGATTGACTGTAGAAGGTGCTGACAGATATGTAAGTTCTGATGATGCAGGAGCAAACAGATTACAGCCAACAAATGACTTCATAATTGCAACATCTTGGTATATACTGCCATTGGCCTTGCTTGGGATAATATTTGCATTATTATATAGGAAGAAGGAACAATACCTGTTATTGTCCTGGTTCTTGGGAGTTTATCTTTTCTTTACTCTATTGCATCCACAATCTCTTGACAGGTATGTGCTGCCTGGAGTTGTTCCTTTATTTTTATTGGCTGCATTATCTTTGGATGAGCTAAGATTGTTGTTTGAGAGAATAAGCAAGAAAAAGTTAAGTAGGTGGCTTATAATAGGAGTTGTTGTGCTGTTAGTCAGTCCATTATATGTTTTTGGAAATAATCTAATTGAAAGCAGAGCTGACTCTTACACAGGATTTAAAGATGCAGGAACTTGGTTAAAAGAGAACGCTGAACCAGGAGCAACCATATACACAGACAGCACAAGAGCAATAAGAGTGTTTTCTCTGAAAGAAGATAGCGATAATAATGGAGAGCTTAAAGGACCTGCTAAAACAAAAGAAGGATTTGAGAAACAGATAGCTGAGGATAAGCTTCCTGTCTATCTTGTTGTTGATGTCTGGGAATACATACAGCCAGCCTGGATGTTTCCGTTAACACAGGAAAAGGTAGACTATATTACAAGCCTTGGATTCCAGCCTGTAGAGATTGTAAGCAGGCCATATCAAACAGAAGAAGGATTGCAAAACATTCCTGTTATTGTCATATTCAAGAAGTCTGCGTAGTTTTCTTGATCAACATATAACCGAATATTGGGCCAATGATTGCTATAAGAACTATTGTAATTGCTCTTTCTAATGAAGACACATATAATCCCGATTTCAGACCAAGATCTAGAATATTGGATGTAATTGCAACTACAGCTTCTCTTACCCCTAAGCCTGCCGGGGTGATGCTAAGGAATATTGACAAATTGGACAATAAGGTAATGAAGGCTGCACTTATCGGCTGAATATTATATGATAATGCTTTATATAATAAATAAATTTTTGATGTGCTTACC
>CAZSRE010000085.1:0-1773 GCA_964609195.1 Candidatus Woesearchaeota archaeon
CAGGAAATAAAGAGGAAAATGCCCTTATACGACGCAATAATAGGGAATCTGCCTGAAATATCGAAGCCGACAGATAGATTGACATTTAAAGCTAAGCTGACGTGGACTTTGATAATTCTTGTCGCTTTCTATCTTTTGCAGCTAATACCGCTGTACGGGCTCGGACAGAACGCTTTACAGACATTTGAATTGCTATCTTTAATATTGGGGGCGGAGTTTGGTTCCATCATATCCCTCGGAATCGGCCCAATTGTTACCGCTTCTATCGTTCTGCAATTGCTGAACGGCTCTGGAATTGTAAAGTTCGATCTGCAAAGTACAGGGGGGAAACAAAGATTTCAGGGGACGCAAAAGTTGCTATCTTTGTTTTTTATATTATTTGAAGGAGCGATATATGTATTTTTCGGAGGATTGGCTCCTGCTCAGAATCTGCAGGGAACTTCTCTGTTTTTTGTAATGGAGGTAGTTCTCACTGCACAATTATTTGTGGGAGGGATACTGATAATGCTCATGGATGAAGTTTGTTCAAAATGGGGATTTGGTTCTGGACTTTCTTTATTCATCGCTGCCGGTGTTTCAAAAAGCTTGTTTGTAAGGACATTTAGTCCGCTGCCTTCACCTAATAATCCGGAGATTATGACAGGTGCGATACCTGCTTTGTTCCAGAGCCTGATGACCGGAGATCCTACTACCGCAATTTTGATGCTATCGGGAGTTGCCGCGACCGGATTGATATTTGCAGGAGCGGTTTATGCGCAGTCTATGAAAGTTGAATTGCCGTTGAGTTTTGGAAAGGTAAGGGGATATGGAATAAGATGGCCTTTGAACTTCATGTACACTTCAAACATTCCTGTTATCCTTGTTGCAGCATTATTTGCCAACATCCAATTATGGGCAAGATTGCTGCAGAATGCTGGGTTCCCTATATTGGGAACTTTTGTCGGGAATTCTCCTGCAACAGGTTTTGTTTCTTTCATTTCAGCTCCGAATCTGGTTGGAACAGTAATAAGGCAGGGAACATTCTTTATTGGGATTAAGCCATACATTAGCGCTTTGATCTATATGTTATTGATGCTTGCCGGCTGCATTATGTTTGGTTTATTTTGGGTCCAGACTTCAGGAATGGATGCGCGTTCTCAGGCAAAACAAATAATGAACTCCGGGCTGCAAATTCCCGGATTTAGAAGAGATGAGAGAATTCTTGAATCGATATTGGGAAGGTATATCCTGCCTTTGACTGTTATGGGCTCGATTACTGTGGGGTTGCTTGCCGGTTTTGCCGATTTGCTTGGCGCTTTGACAAATGGAACTGGATTGCTCTTGACTGTGATGATCATCTACAAGCTGTATGAGGATATCGCGCGCCAGCACATGATGGACATGAATCCTATGATGAGAAAGTTCATGGGCGGAGAATGATGGTATTTAACGGCTTTTTAGATCCCTTTTTGAATCCTTTACTGAGTTATTTAGGAACTTTTTGGTTTATTGTGCTTATCTCTTTTGTTGTTTCTTTAGTCACAGTTATCGTCTACAAATATACTACCGACCAGATATTGATGAAAAGCATAAAAGAAGACCTGGACAAGCTGAATAAGAAAATGAAGGAGAATAAAAGCGACTCTCAGAAAATGATGCAGTATCAGAAAGAGATGTGGGGGAAACAGATGACTATGATGAAACATTCATTTACCTCTACAATCTATACGTTTATACCAATCATAATATTATTTTCATGGCTGACTTCAAACATGGGAAAAGAAAAGATCTTGA
>CAZSRE010000086.1:0-1764 GCA_964609195.1 Candidatus Woesearchaeota archaeon
AGAATGAACCAACGCGTTATCGTGTTAGACGTGGAGACCAAGCGCGTGGTTGCCGGATACAAGCGGGTCGCGCAAGCCAAGAAAACTGCAATGCGTTTTGGTCAATCCGCAAAGGCGTTTGAGTTAGCAGGTGCTACTCCCCATATCCATGACATAAGGGACATAATAAATGGAGACGTGGATATTTTCGATTATCACATCATGATGTTTGTCGGCGGATTTTCTTACGGAGATGACTTGGGGAGCGGGAAAGCTGTCGCGAACATGCTGAAATTGAAGAAGATAAAAGGAGAGAGATTCATCGATCTGATAAAGAAGTTTGTGTTAGAGCAGAATAAAGTGGTGCTTGGGGTATGCAACGGTTTCCAGGTGCTAGTCCAGACCTGCAGCCTCACCTTGAATGCCTCAGGCAGGTTTGAAGATCGCTGGGTAAAGCTGAAGATAAACAAGAATAGCAATTGCATTGCGACAAGAGGGATTGACTATATCAGCCTTCCTGTGAGGCATGGGGAGGGCAGGCTTGTTGCAAAAGATGATGATATCATGAAAAGGATAATTACCAGTAATCAGCATATAGCACAGTTTGCAGATGAAAAAGGTGAACCTACAATGGAGTATCCCTGCAATCCGAACGGGGCAGCAGATGCCATTGCAGGCATATGCGATGAGACCGGAAGGGTGTTTGGGCTGATGCCGCACCCTGAAGCCTTCTTACTTTTTGAGAACCATCCGCAGTGGACAAGATGGAAGCGCGAATATAAGGATAGCGGGATTGCCATGCCGGAGCATGGCGAAGGGCTTAAATTGTTCAGGAATATTGTGGAATATTGCAGGGAGAATCTGGAATGATAGATCCAGGAGAAATCAAAAAATATCAGCAGGCTCAAGCTATTGCCAGGAAAACAATAAGCGAAATTTCAAAAACAATTAGACCTGGCATGACAAAGGAAGATATATCAGAAAGCGCAAAAGAAGTAATGCTTAGCATAGGTGCTACGGGGTTTTGGTATTACAATATTCCTGCTATTGTATTTATAGGAAAAGATACTGTATTGTATTCTAAAGAACATATTAACACAGCAAAAGAAAGAGTCATGGAAAAGGACATTTTGTGGATAGATTTATCTCCACAGATTGGCAACTACTGGGGAGACTATACAAGAACGCTTATACTAAATGAGGGTAAAGTTATCCGCAAGAAAGATTATTCAAACTTAGAAGATCATAAGTCATGTAAAGACTTTGTTAAACTTGCCATAGATATTGAATTAATTCAGAATAAAATAATTCAGGTTATTCATCCAGAAATGAATTTTTCAGAATTAACCGAGCTTACTATAGATACAATCAATGAATTAGGTTACATAAATGTAGATACGAGAAATAATTTTGGTCATACTATTGTAAAAGATATTAAAGCAAGATCTTTCATTGTAGAAGAAAGCAAAATTAAGCTAAAAGATGTTTTGTTTGCTTTCGAAGTTCAGATAGGAAAAAAAGGATTAGATTATAGTGCAAGGATAGAGGATGTATTCTATTTCAATGGAAATAATAAATTGATAAAGCTATGACGGTGGTAAAATGATTCCAGAAGAAATAATAAAAAAACAGTTAAGCAACACACTCACAGAAACCGATTTCCCAAAACTTGGGAAAAGATACAAAGGGAAAGTCCGGGACAATTATACGCATGATGACAGGCTTATCATGATTGCAACCGACAGGCAATCTGCGTTTGACAGGATACTTGCCAACGTTCCGTTC
>CAZSRE010000087.1:0-1735 GCA_964609195.1 Candidatus Woesearchaeota archaeon
CACTTTGCTGGCCTTTCTGATAACGTCTGGAGCTAATGTTTTTCTCTGAGAAAAATGTTGAGATGACTGAGCCTACACCTAAACATTAGCTATTTGGATAACTATTGTATGCCAGCAGACCTATGCGGAACAGAAATGTTTCAAGAACTTTGGATTGAGAATTAGCTAATTTCTAGAACCTGGTAGACAGCTATTAGGAAATCCGGAAGCCTCTAATCTCCTAGGAAAAAATCTTCGGGTCTTATCAATATCTTTTTCTTGCAAACCTTCCATAAATGATTTGACATAGAAAAAGGCGAGCCTCTTTCCCTATCAGTATAATATCCGAGTATTATCTCAATCTTATATTCATTCTGGATACTCTCTATAATCCCTGCAAAATCGGTATCTGCTGTGATGATAATAAGACTGTTGAATTGTCTTCTCTGAGATATTCTTATTAAATCTTCTATGATGAGTCCGTCTACTCCCTTTTGTTTATATATTCCGTTTACAAATTGGCATCGGCCCTCCCTTATCCACGTAGTCGGGAGCTTTGATCCTATCTCTCTCTTATATTTGTCATAATCGCTTTTTCTTTTGGCATCTTCAGCAGAAGGTGGAGATCCTTGGAATGGTGGCGCAGTATAGTAATAAATATCTTGACACCACAATCCAAATTCTTTTGCTAAATTTATTGCAAGAGTGTGAATATTATATTTAAGATATCTTCCGTTTCCTAGATGCTTAGATATCTTTGAAAGATAAGCTGCGTCTATTAGTACGGCGGTATCTAAAGGATTATTCTTTTTCTTATTCTTCATTAATTACCAGCATCTAAGGCCCTAAAAGGTAAGCATCAGGCGACCCCTTAAGATCACCTGGGAATATGTTAATATCTTGTAGATAGCTTGGTATTTATATCTTCCTCTTTTCGGTACTCGCCCAATAGCATTACGAATTGAAAGAAAATGTTGAGGTTCTGTAATAAGATTAATTTTCCCTTGAGCTTAGCTTTTTCAGCCGTTTTTTCTTATCCATCTTTCCTGTTCCGCAATCATGCTTGCTATGCTAGAGTGTAATGCTTCTGCTTCTTTCATAGGGATAACTTTCCTTGTCCTCAAGTTTGCCTTTGAACGCCTATATGCTTCATAACTCTCAAGCGAACCAGCGACCGCCTTTATTAGCGTGCGTAACCCAGCATTCGTCGCCTTCTTCTTTTTCATTATGGAATCTACGATATATCCCTCTCGTAGCCGCAAAATCAAAGAATAAATGATATTGTCTGAGATTTTATCGCTGTTTTCCTTTGCAAGCTGCAACGAAATGCGCGCTAATTCCAAAGATGACTTCGTTGTTTCAATGTGCCACCTCAAGTTGTGCTTTGTAAGGGGAGTGCTCCTGTATTCTACAAGCAGAGCGGCGTTGATAACTGCTGACGCTTCCATTATCATGGGTAATAATGGCAGAATGTTATCTTCCAAGGTTGCTTTCAAATTATCCTTAGAAACGAAGGTTATATCGTAGTTCGCCTGTCTCATATGCCTGCTGATATCGGTCGTGATGGCAAGCACGTCAACGTCACTCCCTCTGGACTGCTCTCCCCGCGCGTAACTTCCAACTATGTATACGCCAAGAACCGATGAAAGATAGGGTTCGAGAATATTAAGAACTTCTTTCTTTGGGTTTTCTGGTTTCTTGAGAAGGGTTATTTTTGCCTCGCCATGAAGCCATTCCTTAGGCAAGACTACGCCTG
>CAZSRE010000088.1:0-1718 GCA_964609195.1 Candidatus Woesearchaeota archaeon
ATCTTTCCAAATCCCTGGAAGAAAGAGGAATCTGCACTTTCAGCTATCCTGAAGATGCTATTGCTGCGCTTGATAAGCTGATGTGGTATCAGATGAAGAGAAAGACGATTTAGTTATTGCTTCTTCTTTTTTGGGATTAGAGCTGTTCCAGCTTCATAAGTGCCGCCTATTCTATAATCTACAATTACTTCTGTTCCTGAAGGAACGCTCTTAATAAAAAGGCCAGCGAAACTATACCCTTTCAGATCTCTATCAGAAACACCTATTAATTCATAATCTGCAAGGTTTGTGCCTTTATTTTCACAATATTCTTTAGCTGAAATTGTTAGAACTTTTTCTCTGGTAAATTTATTTAAATTATTATTTGCATCGCTATCGCCACACTCGCAACCATTTAATGCAATTGCTGAACCTAAAACAATCCCTAATAATGTTTTCTTCATTAGTTTTAATGTTAAAGGATATTTATAAATATTATTATAGTGTATCACTATATAATTAATACATTTAAGAAATATCTCTATGCGTCTTGTACATGAAAGCCGCATTCTTATCATGTTTTTCTAAAAGCTCTGTGGCTTTCTTGAAAATGAAATCAGAGGTTACGCATTTCTTGCTGCTAATTTCAGCCTTAATTTGTTTCGCCACTTTGTCGCAGATTTTTTCTGCTTTTTTTGGAGATATATCTGCATTTATGCATGATGAATAGCACGAAGCGTAAAGCTTTCTCTCGTCAAATTCTTCTTCATGACCTTTTCTTTTAATAATGCATTTTTTATCCATCTTATCCAAAGTTTATTGTGCCGTTTGCAATTAAAATGAGCAGCCATCCCATTGCAATCAGCATTAATCCTATTGCCAAGCGCATTGCTCCTCTTGCATCCTGCTTCCATTTCTTAATGCGATAGAGCTTTTTTCCTGCTGCTACAAGTATTAATATTAAAACTAGGGGAAATATAAAGATGACGTTGTAAAGCACAAGGAGCAGGAAAGCAGTAAAGTCAAAATATTGCGAGAGAAGAGTTATTATTGCAAGATAAGGTGCGCCTGTGCATGGCAATTCTACTGCAGAAACAAAAGCTCCTAGAAATATAATTCCAGGTATTGTTGTCTTTGAGCTATAATTGTCAAGTTTTTTTGCAAATATAGGGGGAATAGTTAATGAAAACCATTTTCCATACCAAAAGTAATCTTTTATTTCTAACATTCCTGCGAGAACAATCAGTGCGCCAACTCCTATTGAAATATATTCTGTTATTACTAATGGTAGGCTTGCAAAGAAATAAGTTAATCCCAAACCTGCAAGCAAATAAACTACAAAGACAGATGCAATGTATACGCTGCCTAGGAGCAGGAGCCTGGCGACAGATTGCTTTGCTGCCGTTAAAACAGATATCATTAATATTAGAACTCCGATTGCGCAGGGGTTGATAGAATCTATTGCTGCCTTTATGATTACTGTTCCCAAAGTGGGCAAATATGCTTCAACTGCCATCTTACTCTTGTATATCTCCTTTTTCTATTGCGACTTTGTAAGATTCGCAAATTTTATCTGTTTTATCTTTTAATGCGTCAAATTCTATTATCAAGCAATCTCCAGGAGGAACATTTTGATAAGGAGATATTATGTAAGATTCAAAATCTTCTAATTTTTCCTGTTTATATGTAAATCCGCTTTTCTTGCCTGCATCTGGATTTGTTATAGAATATAAGAAAAC
>CAZSRE010000089.1:0-1684 GCA_964609195.1 Candidatus Woesearchaeota archaeon
TTTCTTTGTGATGGCAACGACAAATCCAATAGAATCTACAGGAGTCTACCAGCTGCCAGAAGCCCAGGTAGATAGGTTCTTGTTTAAGGTAAGGATTGGCTATCCTTCCAAAGAAGAAGAAATATTTATTCTTGATAACAATATAAACATCAAGATGTTCGAAGAGCTCAACATCAAGCCTGCCTGCTCTCCAGAAAGAATATCAGAGATGCAGAATGCGGTAAAAAGCATTTATCTAAATGATGAGGTTGAAAAATATATTATAGCAATAGTGTCAGCAACAAGAAATCCAAATGATTACGGCATAAAACTAGGCAAGTATATAGAATATGGAGCATCTCCAAGAGCCTCAATAAGCATGTTTATAGCTGCCAAAGCAGATGCTTTGATGCATGGAGATACATTTGTCACCCCACAAAATGTTAAAAACGTCGCATATGAAACGCTTAGGCATAGGATAATTCAGAACTACGAAGGTCAGGCAGAAGGCATTAAGAACGACGATATAATCAAAGAAATTCTATCAAAGATTCCAGTACCATGAAGGCATTAGAGTTGGAGCTACCTGAAGAAATAAAGAGACTAGAGGTTCTTGTAAAGACTCTTGTGACATCTAAGTTTATTGGCAATTACAGGAGTGTGTTTCGCGGACGTGGTTTAGAGTTTGAATCTTACAGGGAATATACACCGGAAGATGACTCAAGGCTTATAGATTGGAAGGCATCTGCAAGGACAAACAAGATTCTTATAAAAGAGCTCAAGGAAGAGAGAAACTTAGACGTGACTTTCTTATTGGACACGAGCTCCAAGATGTTATTTGGTTCGACAGACAAGTTGAAAAGCCAGTATGCCACAGAACTGATAGCATCATTGACATATGCAATCTTAAAAGCCAATGACAATGTATCATTGATAACCTTTAATGATAAAAACATAAAGGTAATTCCTCTTGCAAATGGCGAAAAGCAATTTTACAAGATAGCTAAGGCTCTTCTCGGCAATAACAACTATGGCAACAGCTTTAATCTAAAAGATGCATTAAATTTTGCATTGTATAATTCAAAAAAAGAGTCTCTCTTGGTGATTGTTTCTGATTTTATCAGCCCAGGCAAAGATTGGCAGTATCTTCTGAAGGTAGCTTCGCAAAAATTTGATGTAATAGCCTTAATGATTCGCGATCCTCGTGATCGTGAGCTTCCGGAGAATTATAAGATAACACTGGAAAGCCCAGAAACAGGTAGGAGGGTTATAGTAGATACTTCTGTAATCAGGGATAAATATAGCAAGTATGTAACTGAGGAGGAAGAATATATAAAACAGGAATTCATAAAAGCAAGTTCTGATTTCGCAGAGATAATTACTGACAAGCCATTTCTAGAGCCATTAATCGAGCTGTTCGGAAAGAGGAAGAAGAAATGGAGGTAGTATTCTCGCATCCTAGCTATTTGTGGTTTCTGCTTAGCATACCAATCTTGATCTTTACTCATTTCCTTAGTATAAAGTATACAAGCAAAAAAGCATTAAAGTTTGCTAACTTTCCTGCAATAGAGAAGGTTACGGGAGACAAGCTAGTAACAAAAAACCTCTCGATATTGATAACCAGATCTGTAATCCTGCTCTTGGCTGTATTGGCCGCAACCGGCTCAACATTATGGTACACTACATTGACCTCTAATTCAGATTA
>CAZSRE010000090.1:0-1674 GCA_964609195.1 Candidatus Woesearchaeota archaeon
AACTATCAAGTTCATCTTCTTGTTTTACATCCCATAAGAATGCCTCAACATTGATATCCAAGTCCTTACTATCCTTGTTCTTTACATCAACATCTAAGGCGATATCATCCCCTATCATATACTCATCTTCATCCAAGTCAAGGTCTGTAATCTCCACATCAGTTCCTTGCGTTCCTTCCTCACACATTTGTGGGAATACGTCAATAGTCATAGATTTAGTATCTTTCAATACAACAGATTGCATGTTATTTGGATTATCCTGCACAGTAAAATTTACAGTATGTTCTCCAAAATCATTATCTGTAGGGGTCCAGCTTACAGTCCAGGTTGCAGTAGTACCTACTACAGAAGCACTTGAAATTGTTACGCCTTGCAAACCTGCCTGAGTTAAAGTTAAAACATGTACCGGAGTTAGAGCAGTATTCGTAGTATTATCAAAATTATCCAGATGCTCATCTGTTGCAGTAACAGTAAAAGTCAATTTAGTATCTTCAAATGCATCTTGGTTTCCGATAGAATTTAAAATAGGTTGAGCTGCACTTGCAAAGCCAGCTACTAAAACAATCATTAAAGCTAAAATTCCAGGTGTAAATATCTTTTTCATTCATAACCCCCATTAAAGTTATAACTTATCAATAGTTATCAATTTTATTACATTATAGTGGTATATAAACTTTTCTAAGCTCTTCCAGCCTCTCCCCTGCCTACAAAGCCTCCAGATACTATCAATTTTATAGCATCATCCACGCTTATGCTAGTGTCTATTATCTCTTCTTTAGGCATGTAAATCAGCATGCCACTCATCGGTAATGGAGAAGTAGGGATGAATACTGCTGTCATCTCTCTCCCGCCAACAAGTTCTTTTTCCTTTGTTACAAATCCTATTGAATATATCTTTTTCCTAGGATATTCAACAATGACTACTCTTTTGAAATTCTGCTTCTTGTTCCCATATATAGCATCAGTTATCTGTCTTATACTTCCATAAAGCTTGCCTATCACAGGCAATCTTAGGAAAAATCTATCTATGTTCTTGTAATATCCCTTGAATATTTCAGTTGTTACAAAGCCGACTAAGAAAATAAATATTATCAGCAAGATGATATTGGCTGCAACTCCCAATCCATAAGGTAAATTTAAGCTTGGCAGCCATCCTATAAGCCCGAATACAAATTTGTATGTATAATTTAATACAAGGAACACTATTGCCAATGGGAATAAAGCTATCAATCCTGTAAAAAAATAGTTTCTTATTCTCTTCATGCAATCAATAATATAAGTACTTTTAAATAAGTTTCTAAGTATATTCTATAATTTTAGTGATTTATATAACTTATCTAAATCTTTTCATGAAATTCTTGAAATACCTATGCTTCTCTTCCAGGTTAAACACAATTAATCCTGCTCCATATCCTATGATGCTGCCGGCAATCACATCGCTAAGATAATGCGCTCCGATATACATCCTGCTAAATGCTACCAAGCATGCAAATCCTATCCAGAACCACTTGAATCTTGGAAACTCCTTGTCCAGTATTGCCAATCCCGAAAATGCTGCAGCAGCATGCCAGCTTGGGAAGCTAGTATTCCATCCTGGAAAAACAAGATTTATTCCAAGGTTTAACGCCTCAAAGGGTCTAATTCTCATTACAGTTATCTTAAGAATTAAAGTTA
>CAZSRE010000091.1:0-1642 GCA_964609195.1 Candidatus Woesearchaeota archaeon
TAATAAAGTGTTCAACAAACCACTTTCTATATTTTGTGCTTTAACATAGTAAGCGTTATTAGGACTAAACCCGTCATTCAATCTTACAGCAGTCCATCTGATAATTGTAACATTCTCTATACTAAATGTAATTCCAGTTGAAGGCACGACAACATCATCTGGTTGAGCTAAATCAATTCCTGCAATTGCATCTTTTTCTAATATTTCATAGCTTATAACATTTCCAACCTCGCAACTTTCTCCTCTTACAACTGCGATTGCTTCGCTTCCCTGTCTTATGCTTGTTATTACAGCTCCGCTTTGTTCATCTTTCCATTCAATAGAAGTTATTCTGCATTCTTGAGGATCAGGTTCAGTAATGCCTGCTCCACCATCACCTCCAGCTCCGGTTACAGTTGTGCTTCCTGCAGATACAGCAAAGTAAAACGGTTTTTGTGCAAATGCTCCTTGTCTATCCTCAACTCTAGCCACTAAAACATAATCCCCATTTCTAGCATCATCAGGAACTCTCCAGCTAAATTCATTTTGTAAATTTCCGACTCTTAAGAATTGGGCAGAAACATCTTCATTCTCATTTCTTATTGTATAAACTAAATTAGCATTATCTCCAGCATCTTCATCGTTAGCAACAATTCTTACATTAATTACTTCCCCTTTATTATATACATATTTATCAAGTTGTATATTTGATATAGTTGGATTCCTATTAGTAACTCCTTCTTGTAAAACTATTAATCTCAATTCCTTGCAGGCTCTATTGCTACTCAAATCAGTAAAGCAGAAAGCAGTAGTATAATCTCTAGATGTCATTGACGCGGTGTTTAACACAAATCTATAAGAGTTGTCGCTAATTTTAGAAACAGAAGCGAATCTTCCTATTCTTGGTGTTTCGCTAAATGTATTCATACCAATACCTACCGGACTTATCGCAGTAACGGTAAATTCATATAAATCTCCTCTATTCAAAGTTCTTTCACTATCCGGATCAATAGTAATTATAGGAGCTTCATCCTGACACACTTTATTATTATCACTATCTTTTAAATTATTTTGACAAGCAGTCTCGCAGCTACTGCTTTCTACCGGATCTTTTAAATTCCATTTACAGTTTAAACTTGGATTTACACAAGATTCTCTAGTTAAACCTTCACAACTTGTAGTGCTTATAGTTTCACAAACCCCATCTCCATTATTATCTACAGTACTTGCTGGACAACTAGTAATACATTGTGTTCCAAACCATTTACAATCTAAATCTGAAGTAGTACAAGTATCTTGACCTTGGCTAGTTAAGCTTGCACATGTTTGAGTAACAGTTCCAGGAGTACAAGCTTGAGTTTCACTTGGTTTGCTTGTTGTAGTTCCGCAATTACTTAAATCAGTGCAAGTTCTACTCTGCTGTCCATTAGCAGGACATATACCAGGAGTCCAATCATTACAATTCCAATTCTCAGTACATGCAGATGGCGAGGTTGGATTGACATTAAGAGAACCAGATCTTATATCGCCAATTCTAATATAATAAACATTATTTGGATTTCTTGTATCCTCTTGTCTTGTTGCAGACCATTGAATAAATGTAACATCATTAACATTAAACATTGAATTTTGGGAAAGTATTATATCATCATCTATAAGTCCA
>CAZSRE010000092.1:0-1624 GCA_964609195.1 Candidatus Woesearchaeota archaeon
GCTCTAGCAAATCTTTCATTATGTCATGAACTTCTTTCAATTCGCTGCCTAGCTCTACCTCATATTTTTCATCTATAGTTTTCTTGATTACGTAATTATTGTAAACATGCCTGAGATATTCTCCAATCTTGCTTTCAAATCTTTTCCTATAATCCAGCTCGATAACAGCTGCAAAGTTTGCAAACATCCTGCCATTGTCCAGCTTGCCTGATTTTTTCATCTCATTTATCTTAATGTCAATCGTAATCCTGAATCTTGCATAGTCATCTCTTTTCTTTTCTCCAATCCATGTAATCTCTACTTCCTTGCCAAGAGCCTTGTCTTTTATAGTATATTCTTTTTCTGTGAATATGAACTTCTTGCTGCGAAACCAGGCTTTAACAGCAGCCTTCATCTTATCGAAATCGAAATTGCCTTCATAAAGAATTCTTATGCCTTGGGGTGGAGTAATATCATGCTCGGTTCCTTTAATCATAAAAATAATAATGCAGAGTGTTTAATAAATGTTATGATTACTCTGGGAGACATTCACAGGCTGGGCTATTATAGCTCTGGGTTGCATAACATCCAGCCAAACATTTCTTGCCTATGTTGCTTGCAATGCATGTAAGCTGGCCTGCGTTATAAATGCCATAACATCCATTGTCAAATATAAATCTGCCTGTTACTGTCTGCTGCCTTGTGTTGAAGTCATGCAGGGCAAACATGCCCCCAAGAAGTATTGTTAAAGCGAATCCGATCAGTATCAGAGAGCTTAATAACTCCTTTTTCTGCGTGTCTAGTTTCATAATGGTTTGCAATTAGCACAGAGAAGCTTGCCCCTTATATCAAACAGCTCGGCATAATTTCCGCAATTTTCGCATTCTCCCTCTAGATACTTAACTGCAAATTTTTTCCTAGTGCGAAAACCTATCCTGAATTTCTCTGTCAATAGGTCTAGCAGTCTAGGCTGGATTTTTAAGACATCATTAACAGTAAGCATTCCTATCACTTCTTTATTATGGATTACTGGCAATCTTCTAACATCTTTTTTTGACATCTGCATTAGTGCCTCATAGATATCTACATCTGGCTGGATTGTCCTTACTTTCCTTACCATAACGTCGCCAACCCTGACTTCTTCAGGATCGACATCGTTTGCCATTGCTTTTACAAAATCCTTGGCTGTAACTATGCCGAGAAGCTTACCTTCTTTTTTCACAATAACGCTTCCGACCTTATTTCTTACCATAGAAATTGCACATTGCTTCAAGTTTAGTTCTGGACCGACGACGACAGGATTGCGAGTCATCGCATCCATAACCTTGACACCTGTTTTCATAAATCATGAATTATCTTTTAAATTAATAAAGGTATCGCTTATATAGAATATATCTTTTCTCAATAGCAACATATTTAAAGTAAAATCATCTTTTTTAGATTAAATGATGGATAAACTAAATCTTATAAAAAGAAATACTGTCGAGATCCTGACTGAGGATGAGCTTGTTTCTTTGTTGAAGAGAGACAACAAGCCTAGTGTTTATTGCGGGTATGAAATTGCTGGTGAGATGCACCTTGGACATTTAGTTACTCTTACAAAACTGCTTGATTTTCAGAAGGCTGGATGTAAGGTAAAAGTTCT
>CAZSRE010000093.1:0-1617 GCA_964609195.1 Candidatus Woesearchaeota archaeon
GTAGCGCTTGTAGACTTACCTAGCTGACTAACTGCGAGAAGTGCAAGACCTGTGTCTTTAACTCTGCAATTTCCTTTAGGCCAGCAACCTGATGCATCCTGCCTGTCTATCAATTTAGCAACACCTTGCTGTGCTTCTCCTTCTTCATCTGCAATGCTCAAGGCAAGAACAGAATAAGAAACAGTCTCAACATCCTGGTCAAAATTTGTATTATTAGCAATCCATGATGTTGCTTTTTCCACATTGGGTAGAGCATATGCAACGTTTATTATTAAAAGCAGGCTTAGTAGAAGATATTTTTTTGAAAATGTCATAGTACCTCTTTCTTTATCCAAGGTAGAAGTTTATTTAAATACCTTTCTATCAAAATTGTTTATGAAGCTTACAGGCATTAAATTCTTGGCAAAGGGGCACAGATCTACAGTATATACTGCAAGATATAATGGAAAGATTGTTGCTGTAAAAGAAAGGAGAAAAGACATAGATGTCAGCCAGCATATACTTAATGAAGGAAGATTTTTAAAGATCCTAAACAAGCACAGAATTGGACCTAGGCTTTACTATTATGATAAAGACAAACTTGTGATGGAATATGTTAATGGAGATAGAATTCTTGATTGGATAATGAATAAAAGCAAGGCTAGAATCAGAAAGGTAATAATTGAGCTATTGAAACAATGCAGGACAATGGACAAATTAGGCATAGAAAAGATGGAAATGCACAAGCCTGTTAAGCATGTTATTATTGGCAAAAAAATAACATTGATAGATTTTGAAAGAGCTAGAAAAAGAAAATATCCTAGAAATGTGACTCAGCTATGTCAATTCTTTTTTAGATTAAAAATTATGAAAAGAGATATAGATGTGCTAAAAAGATACAAGAAAAACCAGACAGATAAAAACTTTATCTCTTTGAAGAAGCTTTTGCTTTTGTAGGTTTTGCAGGTCTCATCGTGCTTAATTTTCTTTCTGGATAGCTTACTGGGTTCTTTATTGATTTGCAGAAATGATCTGGTTTGCATATGCCGATGCCCAGCATATAACCACGATGATCGCAATTTGGAGGCAAGACTGCCTTACTTTGTTTCTTAAACCAATCTATCTGGCTAGAGATATAATTATCTCTTAATGGTTTTTTATTTGACTTGTTCCATTCTAATAATCTTGATTCTATATCTTCTAACTTCCATCCCATATTGCGTAAGAAGTTTATTGAAATAAAAATAAATCTTTTCTTGCCGTCATCCAACCCCTTTAATCCAAGCTGCATGCAGGGTGGGAAGACTTCTTCGTTGAATATTGCTTTTTCTTTTGCTGAATAAGTTCTTTGCTCTTTTAGGTCTGTTTTAGCTACCTGTCTTATTTTCTGGGATGATTGCCAGTCAAATGCCTCAACAAATATGCTTGCAGCTTCCTCTGGATTATTTTCTAACTCTGTGAGGAATTTTATATCAGTTGTAACATTTTCAGGCTTTGCAGAATCAATATTAAAGTCAAGAATATTCTCTTTCTTGATCGGGATTGATACTAAACCAGATTTTTCATTGAATGAAAATGGAGATCTGAAGAGATGCCTGCTAGAGATTAATAATGTGTCTATATCCACTAAACTAAACG
>CAZSRE010000094.1:0-1591 GCA_964609195.1 Candidatus Woesearchaeota archaeon
ATTTTATCCATCTCACAAGGATTGCCAAGAAGATGAATAGGCATAATTGCTTTTGTTTTTTCTGAAATAGCTGCGGGTATAAGGCTAGGGTCTATATTGTATGTTGACTTGTCTACATCAACAAATACAGGGATAGCTCCAAAATTGACTATTGATGAAACAGCAGTTGACCATGTTAATGGGCTGGTAATTATCTCATCACCTATATTTATCCCTCCTGGATTATATGTATTTGATAATGCATATAAAGCAAGTAAGTCTGCAGAGCTGCCAGAATTGACCATTATAGCATACCTTACTCCCATATACTCAGCAAACATATCTTCAAATTTCTTAACCTTACTACCCATTGTGACATATGTAGAAAGCAGAGAATCAAGGGCTTCTTTAACCTCATCAGCACCATATGTCGGAACCATTAAAGGGATCTTAGTCTTGCCTGGTATAAATGGTTCTGGACCTATTGTCATGAAATGTGTATCTATAAGTCTGTTCAGGTCATTCTTAAGAGATTTAACTATATCCATAATGCACCTTTTCCTTATGTTTGCTTTTAAAGATTATCAAGCTATGAAATATATAAGTAAAAGGTTATGACAAAAAGCCATAAAAATCTTAATAAACTGTTTTATTGACCAAAGACAGTGGAAAACAGAAACTTTGTCACAGCAATAGCATTATTTCTTGGTAGTTTAATAGTTTCTGGGTTATTGCTGAACATATTTAGCTTGTTTAAGCCATGGATTGTTTTGCTACTTGGATTGGCATTAGCTGGATTGATATTATGGCATTTTAAAGACAAGATAATACTGCCAGACAGGAATGAGCTTGTATTGCTGATTATTACATTGGCAATAAGCCTAGGCATGCTTGTAATTAATAAGTTTCCATTCAGCGATTTCTGGTGGTACCATGCAAAGAACTGGTTTATTGTAAATTATCTGCTTGATATGGGGAAGATAATAACATGGATTCCTTTCTGGCACTTTGGTTATCCTTTGCTGCAGATGTATGGACCAGGAAGCCATATAATTGCTGTATTAGCAACAAAGATACTAGGAATTCCTGTTTTCTATGGCGGCATTATTACAAATATTATTGCGTATGTGCTTTTGATTCTTACCTTCTATGCATTTGTTAGCAAGCATCTGGAGAAGAAGCTAGCATTATTTTCTGCTGTAATTGTTGCAATCTCACCAAGATTATTTAACGAAGTGTTTATACAAGGCCATTATCCTAATTTGCTTGCATTAGCTTTTGGATTGCTTGGATTAAGCTTCTTTAATGAAGAGGATAAGAAGAGCAGAATGTTGTTTGCTATTTTCATGTTCTTATCTTTAATAACGCATTTCAGCTTCTTCACAATACTACTTTTTGCAGCAGCAATATCATTAATATTGCTTAGGAAATTTAAGGATTATAAGAAGCTGGCTAGGTTTATTATACCAATTATGCTGGCAGGATTCATGGCAGAGTCCTCTAAAACATTCAATTTAAATAGTCGTTCTTTATCCAGACGAGCATGAGAAAATCCGTATTTTTTGCACTGCTGTTCGTGCTGTTCTTTTTCTTTTGAGGGGTTGGTTAAGGG
>CAZSRE010000095.1:0-1558 GCA_964609195.1 Candidatus Woesearchaeota archaeon
CTTTATCTTCTGCCATGTGCTAAAAACTGAGAAGTAGATTAATAAAACTTTCTAAAGCGCAATACTTTTTAATTTTTCTTCAATATCTCTAAGCTCTTCTTCTAGACTGGATGGTTCTGTGATATCTACCTTTTCTTGAGTATTGTAGATTGGAGCAACGTCAAAGCTATCATTAGTTTGAATACCTGGGGTTTTAACTCTTGGGAGCAGACTACTTAGAACATCTATCTGCCTTTCTATGTTTTTTATAGCTGCTATAAATCTGGAAGTTAAGCCTTCTATCTGCTTTTCTGTGAGCTTGAGGCGTTCGTGTTCTTTTAATAATAACACAGAATTCATGGCAGATTCTATTATAGATTTCTTTAGACTAAGAGGCTCACTTAGCTTAACAAATAATGGGTTCTGGCCTGGTGTCATGGTTCAAATAGCCTTTTGTCTATCATCAATAACTTATCTTTAACCTTATTGAGATGTACATCCCAGCGAGAAAGCTCTTCATTTTCTCTTTCCTTTAATTGCTTAAGGCTTCCGAGTATTCTTTCTGCTTCCTGCAACGAGAACTTTAGGTTGTTAACAGTCTCTATTATCTTGTTGTACTCATCTATCTGTACAAACAATGGCTTGCCTGATCTTGGAGCTTCATATCTAGGCTGAAGCTGCCTGTCGATTGGCTTGAACATCTGGGGTTGCTGGATTGGTCTTTGTATTGGTGGCTGTATCCTGGGAATCATTTGCCTTTCTCTCGGTATAGCAGGCATTGGATATCTCCTTTCTGGGATCTCTAATTGTGCTTCTTTTTCCATTGGCATGAATTTCCCTATAAGGGGTAGTTTTGATTCTTTATTTGGAACAGTTTTTGGCTCATAAGTTATAGTCTCTGTAAGCTTTGGCATAGCCTCAAGCCTTGGAAATTCTTTAGATTCATTCATAGGCTTAATTGCCTGCTTAATCTCTTTTAGAGAAGGAAATTCTTTTGGAGAATATGGTGGAAATGCTGGAACTGCCTCTTTAGGGAGGGCAGGAAATTCTGGGAATACTACCTCTTCTTTCTTTTTTTTCTTGAAAAATGGCATTATAGTTTCTATAAAGATTAGATTTCCGTAGCTATATAAACTTTTTTATTATATACATGTTAATTTGAGGTGTTATTTATTATACTATATCTTTTATGTAGCAAACTATATAATACCTTTACATCCTTGTATTTGACACAAAATAGGATGACTAAAATGAAACTTACTGATGATATATTAAATGAGTTAATAAAAGAGATTGTTGGGAGCGATGCTGTTTCTCTTGTGCAATATATCAAAAATAAGGAAGATGTAAGCGAATTCAAGATTGCAGAAGAGCTTAATCTTAATATAAATCTAATAAGAAATATGCTTTACAGATTGAGCTCACATAATCTTGTCAGCTCTATAAGAAAAAAGGATAAGAAAAAAGGATGGTATATCTATTACTGGACATTCAACATATACAGAGCTGCTGAGCTAATAATGAAATCGAGGGGGAAAAAGCTTGAGAATCTTAAAAACATGCTAAATAGGCTTAGCAG
>CAZSRE010000096.1:0-1534 GCA_964609195.1 Candidatus Woesearchaeota archaeon
TATGACTTATGAAGGAATCGAACCTCCGACTACTTGGTGTAAACAAGTATAATAAACTTCTTCCAATTTTATCATTAAGCTGGGAGTTTTAGTATATCCCTTTGTTACTACTGGTTAGTTCTTACAACCGAAAGATTTAAATACCTGCGTTTTGTGGATTTTTTATGACAGAATATAAAGACTGGATGGGAGACATGGACTTGCTTAGCAAAGGCAGTAAAGCCTATCAAGATCTTAATTCTACGGATACTGGCGAAGTTCAGGGAGCAATAGATTTTGCAGCAGCATATGCCAGAGATAAAGGATTAGCTGTTGATACAAGTGATAAGTATAAAGTAGGCCATTTCTTGGAAGGAAATGTTGTTCATATTGCGGAAAGAACTGCTATAGGAAGAATGGATGAACATGGAGCATCTATATTTGGACAAGCTCGAAGCGGTAAGGAAGGAGAATTGGCTAAGAAAGTGTTCGCTACTCCAGTTGTTAAAACGAGGGATAGTGAAAGAAACAAGACTGCAGAATTGCATGAAAGATATGCAGGGCTTGTTAATTTAATTCAAGGTTATAATTCTAAAGATAAAAGAGTAAGCGAATCTCAATTGATAGAAACTGCTCGTCAAGAGGTTGTTGAAGCTGTGAGAAAAGATTTAGAAGGAAATAAATATCTTACTAATGGAGATATACAAGTTGCTCAAGCTTCTGAAGCTATGCAGATAGGTAATGAGAGAATGGCTGTAAATTATATTGGAGAAGCTATAGCAAAGACTGAAAGTGAATTTCTTGCAAGATTCCCTAAGAAAAAAGCTCAGAGACAAAGTGCTCTTGCAGATTATGCAATAGGAAATATTAGATTATCATATGAAAATGCTACAAGCGATGAAATTGAAGGCAGGAAATTAATGAAGAGTTCAAGTTCAAAGGATAGGAAGAAAGGAAAGGATATGGTAAATAAAGCAACTAGAGAAAAGCTTGGAGTAATGCATCTTCTTCATGGTATCGTTGATATAGATAAATAATTATTCTTTTTTTTCTAATAGAACATCTATTATTTTTGTCATTTCAAGAAGGAATTTTTCAGCTGTGTCCTGCCATTGATCTAATTCAACGCCTTTAATGTCTGAGACTTCTCCGTGAGAAATTGATTTATGCAAGGCGTATAAGTCTCGGATTGCCCTGACTGAATTTATTTTTAACATTCCTGAATCTACGAATGTTTCTTTTAGCATTTCTGGAATATGCTCGGGAGATGGAGGCAGTTTGCCTGCTGTTATTAATGCAGCTTGAGCTGAATCAATCATTGCCCAGTAAACTCCTTCAATTGCTCCTGCTTCTGCTGCTTTTGATCTTGCTATATGCGCTGGGGCTCTTTGCAATGCTGCATATACTGCTTCAGGAGTTGATTTTATTCTTCCTTGAAGGAGCAGAGCCTTTAAGGGATTGAAGAATCCTCCTGAATCTATAAGAGCTTCTCCATATCTTAAAATATTTAATACAACAGGATCTCCGTGCATTAAATCCTGCCACCAAGTTGTTA
>CAZSRE010000097.1:0-1507 GCA_964609195.1 Candidatus Woesearchaeota archaeon
TTGGAATAAAGACGATGATGCTGCTGACTAACAGCCATATCTATATGCTTGCCTGTAACCTGAAATACGAAGATGTTAAGTCGATAGTCCCTGCAGGAAAGCAGTTTTTCTGGTACGATATTAATAATGAGAGATGCTTTGTCATAGATCCTACAATACCTGACAGCTACATGGGTTATAGTGCCAATGTCCTCGGCGAGAAGATTGCAGTCGATCCTGTTACAAAAGATTATTACATCCTAGACAGGCAATCTAGCCAGTAATAATTCTATGCGCCTTCTCAAGCCTTTCTTTGCTAGACTTATGTCTTAATCTTGCCAATGCCTCATCAATGGGGAGCCAGGCATAATCATTATGCTCTTCAGACAGCTTTACTTCCTTGGTATTGGTTTCAGCAAGGTAGTAGATTATAGTTTTTCTTATTAGCTTACCATCTCTTCTGTAAAAGAATTCAACGCTTTCTCTGAATCCCTTAATAAACTTAAGATAACTTATCCCAGTCTCTTCCTTTATCTCTCTGGTTACTGCCTGTATCTCGTTCTCATCTTTTTCTATATTCCCTCTTGGAAAATCCCAGCTTTCTTTAAAAGGAGGGTTAGCCTTTCTATAAAGCAGCAAATATTCTATCTGGCTGTTCTTTTTGAATACGATTGCTCCAGCAGATACTTCAACAGGCATATAAATGCAAATACTTTCATATATAAAAAACTTTATAAATATACTAAGTCTATCATATATTTATGAAAAGAGGAATTCCCTTTATCTTTGCAATCCTGTTAATTTCTAATGCAGCATTTGCACAGGAAATAATCCGGCCAGGAATCATGCCTGGAAACCCATTATATGGATTAGACAAGGCATTAGAGAACCTGCAACTCGGTTTATCTGGCCAAGGCATCCCAAGAGCGCAGGTCTATATGATATTTGCAGAGGAAAGATTATCTGAAGCCAAATCATTAGTAGACCAGGGCAGGACAGCAAGGCTCAATGAGATGGTAGATGATTATGAGGATAATGTTGCTAAGGCAAATCTAGAGATTGGAAAAGCAGCAGGCATAGGCATAGATGTTAAGCAGATAGAAAAGCAGATTGAGATTGCCACAGATAAGCATGTTGTAGTATTAGAGCTTGTCTTGTCAAAATCCCCAGACCAAGCAAAGCCAGGAATACAAAGAGCTTTAGATAATGCAAAAGAGCACAGCGCCCAGTTGAAAGAGAAGAACAAGAAAGCAGGATTATTCACAGACATTACTGGCGGAGACATTGCATGGACTCCGGAAGAGCTTCAGAAACGGGCTGAAGAGCTTAGGAAGAGAGAAGAAGAAATAAATAAGAAAGAAGAACAGCAGAAAGGCGGAGGCCTTCCAATAATCACAGGACTAACATTTGCAGAGAATCAGCAATTGTCTTTATTAAAGCAAAGAATGGGCATAATTTTCCTAATAACTATTCTAGGGACATTCCTTTATTTCCATTACATAAATCACCGCAGGCACAAAGAGCTAGT
>CAZSRE010000098.1:0-1507 GCA_964609195.1 Candidatus Woesearchaeota archaeon
CAAAGAACTTTAATATTATTGCTGAAACATTTTTTACAGCTTCCTTGGCAATTACTCCAAGCTTGCCTGTAGCCACAAACTCTGTTTTCTTTCCGCCGTGAGTGACTTCACTTTCTATTGGAAGCACAACACCCGAATAGCTATCCTGGTCCCCAATAACAGCAAGACCATTTACTTTTCCCACAATCTTACCCGTTACAGTTATGACTTGATACTTCTTTTTATCTTCAATATACTTATCAGCCAGCTGCCCTTCTAATGTCCTTGCCAGCTTTTTAGCTCTTTCAACGTATTCGGGAGTTACTGCTTCTTTTTTATCTTCTAAAGCAAGGTCTCCTGCTGCTCTTACTAATCCCCCCAACTCTCTTAACTTTAAAGTTAATTTGCCTGATTTGCCCGATCTTCTTTTCGCCTCATCTATAACTGCCAATACAGCTTCTTTAGTGAAATGAGGTATCTTGCCATCCTTTATTATTTCTTGAGCCACAAATTGGGCAATCTTTAATCTATTTTCCTTGTTGTCATCAATTTCAGACTGCATATAAATCTCATAGCCATAACCCCTTATTCTTGATCTTAATGCTGGATGCATTTGCTGCAAGGTTTCTATATTACCTGCTGCAATTAGTATGAAGTCGCATGGAACAGGCTCGCTTCTGGTCATTGCGCCAGAAGATCTTTCACTTTGGCCAGTTATAGGATATTTTTTCTCCTGCATAGCTGTAAGCAGCTCCTGCTGAGAATGGGCTTTGAAATTAGCTATCTCATCAACAAATAAAACCCCGCCATTAGCTCTGTGAATCATTCCAGGAACAAGTCTTTCATGAGCGGGTGTGCCTAAACCCCCCGACTGTAAAGGATCATGCAATACATCCCCTAATAAAGCTCCTGTATGGGCTCCTGTTGCATCCAAGAAAGGGGTTTTCTTCTGCTCAGAATTATCAACCAAGATTTTTGGAATTGCAAAGCCGGAGTTGTTTGTTTTAAGCCTTCTATTTAGATTAAGAAAAAGCATTACTGCAGCAACAAGAACCATAGATCCTATCAAAGATGCTGCAGCCATGATATCGCCGTATCTAGCTCTTATCCACCATGGAGTTAATAAGGCTACTATGGCAATAAGGATTAAAATGATGTTCTGATTTTTTAATGAAGAAGAAATCTGTAGTTTTGCTTTGTTAACTATCTTCCTTCCCTGCCCTTTAGGCAATGTTTTTATTAAAGGTTGGTTATCATCTGTTGGATTATTTATAGTTAAAATATCAACAAGCTTTTCTTTTGGAAGCATTTCTGCTAAAGCCTGGCCAAGCATAGATTTGCCTGTTCCTGGCTGCCCTATAAGTAAAATATTCCTTCTTTGGATTGCTGCCTTTTTTACAATATCTACAGCATGCTCTTGGCCGATTATTTGGTCTATCAGCTTATCAGGCACTTTAATTTCTTTTGTTGTTTTAAAATCAAAGTTCTTGACCATCTTATACAGAAAATAGATAATAAGATTTATATA
>CAZSRE010000099.1:0-1505 GCA_964609195.1 Candidatus Woesearchaeota archaeon
CAAGCACTTCCCTCACATGGTCTTTCATGTGCTTGATCGTTTCGCCTATTACGGCTGCCTCATTGTAGACTAGCAGCACACCTGTTATTGGTATGTAATCTCTATTCATTAACGCCACTCCAATTTTACGCAACAATCCCCAGAACGTTTACACTTCCACATATTCCATAGCGCCATCACAAATGATTCACCACTATATACTTGAATATAATGATAAACATCATCCTTATCGTTTACTTGTCTCCATGCCTTGACTTCCCATGTATTTCCCATTTTATCTACCTCATTTATTTGTGGCGGTTAAAATTGGAGCGGAAGGCTGGAACCGCACCAGCCCCTCTGCTCGGATAGCAGCGTTTCTCTCTTGAAACTTCTTCCGCATACCGTTGTGGAGAATATATAGGTATCTTCTTTGCCTATATCCACTCTTAATATGCATTATTCCCGGATACTGTTTCTCAACAAACGCTTTCGCCCTTGTCTTGTGTCGGTGATACATTGAAACGGGGTGTAGACGCTCGCCACTTGGGAGAATATAGAAATCTACTGGCACGCTATCAATCTCGATAGCATTTGTCGCCTGATATATAATTCCCTGATTTCCAACACTTTCATCTGCATAGGTAATTATGAATTTTATGTTCGGATATGCTTGTTTAATATAGCTCAGTAGCAATCCAATCGTTTGGCTTTCGCTGTTACTGGGGAGTTCATCAGACAGCCACATCCTATCAAACTCACAGTAGTTCCCGCTTCTGATAAGCGCAGATATAGTATATTTCATTTTTGGCCGTATACCATAACCAAGTTGCAAATACCCTTTCCCATTATTAACTGAAAAAGACTTAAAACGGTTTTTGGTTGCCTTATGGCTATAATGATGCCTGCATATTATCTTGTCAGCTTCAGAATTGGTGCATTCCATGATTGCTAGACTTCCGTTGGTTATCCCATTTGGGATATTCCCAAATAATGAAGGTTGGAATAATAATCTTTTCATCTTTTTGTGGGTAACTGACTCCAGATTTGTTCAGTCCGTTCAATTTTCCTTCTAGCCCTTTTTATCTTCTTTTCCCCCGACATTTTTATCTCCTTATTTAACACAATGCTCTGCTGCACCTTTCGCAGATTCGATTAAATTTATGGCTTGATTTAAACAGCTTCTCACCACGACAATAATACCCAAGACAATACCTCAATCTGCCTTCGCCGTTCTCTCTTTTCTTTTCCTTTATCGTTATTCTGCGTCTTCGTGTGGCAAGATACTTCTTGTAATTTTCATTACCCGCCTTGCGTTTGAGTTCGCATGACGATAACTTCCCACCTGTTCCTTTGCAGATATATTGGCTTAAATAGCAGTTCTTTATCTTCTTACCACAAATAATACAGTTTCTATCTGTTTTTTTCATGCTTAAAGTCACTATGCTTAATCTTTGTAATCACACGTGATCCGAAGCGGGTTCGCAATTCAGTCTTTGGTCGGGCAACAATGCCTTCGGCAAGAA